>NZ_JAPZSO010000204.1:0-28562 GCF_027531715.1 Microcystis sp. LE19-8.1F
ATTCTCCAGACCTCAACAAAATTGAAAAGTTCTGGGCTAGATTGAAAAACTATGTTAGTCAGATTATCAATGATAGTGAAAACCTTGTGGATGCTGTGAGTAAAGCCTTCAGGCATCTGTCCTAACTAACTCGTTCTATGCTATAAATGTTCCACAAGTGCTTCGCCATCGTTCCGCTTATCTTAATGAGACCCCTGTTTAATACTATTTTTTTACCCTTAAGTATTTCTACTTATTTCTAAAGTTAGATGCTCCCGTATTTTCTTAAATGTATGCTATAAGAGTCTCGCCTTAGTCGCAATTAACCTTCTGTTAACTAAATTAACAGAAGGTTAATTAGATTAAGCTTTAGCTAATTAAATTAAATTGGCCTACCAGGGGTGACAAAAGTTAGTCACTGGTTCGCCCCTTCTTTGCTGTCAATTAATTTCAGCCTTTCTCACAACCATTCCCTAGGGGGGTTAAATTCATGTTTAAACTAGCTTCAGACTTTTTATCTTTAGATTTTCTCCGCCGACAAAATCAGAAAAATAAGCCAGAAAGTCAATTTAACTCTTTGCCAATTTCTCAAATCACGAAAGAGGGAAAAGTTTTAGCGATAATTCTCCGACGAGAGTTTAACCAAGAGGGGATTCATTTCCTAACTCCCGATGATTTTTCCCAACAGTTGGCCTATATGAGACACCCGACGGGAAAAAGTATTATGCCCCACGTTCATAACAAAGTACAACGGGAAGTATTTTTTACCCAGGAAGTCTTAATTATCAAAAGAGGAAAACTGCGGGTAGATTTCTATGATGACGACCAACAATATCTAGAAAGTCATATCTTGAGAGATGGGGATGTGGTTTTGTTGATACAAGGTGGCCATGGTTTCCAAGTCTTAGAAGAAGTAGAAATGATTGAAGTAAAACAAGGTCCCTACGTTGGTAATCAGGATAAAACTCGCTTTACAGGAATTGAGGAAACCGTGGTTAAAATGGCGGGAGCAGAGATGGCATGAGTAGCTTTATTCCCGTCAATGAGCCACTACTTGCGGGCAAGGAAAAACAGTATCTTAACGAATGTATTGATAGCGGTTGGATTTCTTCGGAAGGTCCCTTCGTTCAGAAATTTGAAGAAAATTTTGCCCTCGCTGTTGGGCGAAAGTATGCCGTTTCCGTGTGCAATGGTTCTATGGCCTTAGAAGCGGCCATCGTCGCTTTAGGAATTGGTTCGGGGGATGAAGTGATTCTCCCCACTTTTACCATCATTTCCTGCGGGGCTGCCATTGTCAAAGCCGGGGCGATTCCCGTGGTGGTGGACTGCGAAGCGCAGACTTGGAACATGGATATCGGACAGATAGAGGCAAAAATCACGCCCCGCACTAAAGCGATAATGGTGGTTCATATCTACGGATTACCGGTGGCAATGACTCCAGTTTTAGAATTAGCTCAAAAATACGGTTTAAAAATTATTGAAGATGCGGCGGAAATGCACGGTCAAACCTATCAAGGTAAACCCTGTGGCAGTTTCGGTGATATCAGCATCTTTAGTTTCTATTCCAACAAACATATTACCACTGGGGAAGGGGGCATGATTGTCACCAACCAAGAGGATATTTTTGAGCGTTGTCGTTCCCTGAGAAATTTATATTTTCAGCCCCAACGACGTTTTATTCACGAAGAACTGGGCTGGAATCTGAGGATGACTAATCTGCAAGCGGCAGTGGGTTTAGCACAATTAGAACAGCTAGAAACTTTTGTCCAGCGCAAGAGAAAAATGGGCAGACGCTACAGGGAATTATTGCAAAATATCCCCTGTCTAGAATTGCCCCTACCTCAAACTGATTATGCCGAAAATATTTATTGGGTTTATGGTGTTGTTCTCAAAGATGAGGTTAACTTTGATGCTATGGAAGCGATGAAACGCCTCCAAGAACATCAGATTGGTACGCGTCCTTTTTTCTGGTGTATGCACGAACAACCGGTATTTCACAAAATGGGATTATTGCAAAATGTTTCCTGTCCCGTGGCTGAAAGACTGGCGCGCAGGGGTTTTTATCTGCCTAGCGGTTTAGCTCTCACGGACGAGCAAATTGAGCGAGTGTCCCGAGCAGTTCAGCAGGTTTTTGCTGAGGCTGAGTAGGGATGAAAAATTGATGAAAATTTTTTGAATAAAAACCGAATTTTATGATAATTGGCACGGAATTTTTATCTTGGGTAGTAATTGCCTCTGGTTGCTTTTATTCCCTATATCTATGTATTTCAGTTCCCAAGGATGTTTTTTTTAATGGCGATGGGGCGCTGAAAGCTTTACTGGCTCGTCAGCTAAGTAGTGGTCAATGGCGATTTGACTTAGTTGAGCGCGCAGAAGCTTGGGTTACTCGTCTTTGGCAAGAGGGTTTATACAGTTATCGCCCCCCTTTTGTTTACTACTTAAATCAACGTTATTATATCTCCTTTCCTTTTTCATTCTCTTTGCTAACTTCCCTTTTTTATAAACTTTGGGGTTATCGTGGGTTTTACTTGATTCCCCTCCTATCAATTTGGGTATTGTGGCTCAGTTTTTCAAGAGCAATTCCCGCTTTTTCCCTAGACAGTTGGGGGAGTCTTTTGGGATTAGTTATTTTGATTTTTGCTTCGCCCTTAACTCTATACAGTGCCATATATTGTGAACATACCCTCGCTGTTACTTTAGGATTTTTGGGAATTGTTATCGCTTTTTTTCTACCCGATACAGCTAATAGTGGCTGGCTGCCCAATTTATTAGGCGGATTTCTAGTGGGTTTATCAGTATGGTTCCGCTCCGAATGTCTGGCCCTAGTGGCAACTTTAACTTTATTAGTTTTCTTGGGTTTAACTCCAGAACAAACCTCAATTTTTGCTTGGTATTCAACCGAGCAAAATCTTAATGTTTCTGATTTTCTGCTAACTAATCGAATAGCTTTTAGTTTTGTACTAGGTATGATTGTTAGTGTGTTTTTACTGTGGTTGTGCAATAAGTTAATTTATAATCGTTTTCTAGGAGTTCACGCTCTGTTAGTCCTTGAGGAGTTTTCTTGGAAAAAACGTATTCAAGAAGCCCTGACCAGTTTTTATCAGTTGAATAGCTCTTTTTTGCTGCATTTTCCTATCTGTATAATTCCCTTAGCTTACTTGCTCACTTGGAGCGGTCAACAATTGAATTTTGCCAGGGATATTCCCGTAACTTTAATTAGTATAATGGCGATTATCATCTTGGCTGTTCTCGTCAATCTTCGCTGGCAAGGAATGGTCAAAACCAAGGCGTTAGTCAAGGACAATATAATTTACTTCCTGATACTTTTAGCCAGTTGTTATCTATTTGACATCGCCAATATATCTCTAGATAAACAAATGCTTTTTGTCTATGATCTCTATTTTATCTACACAGTAGGGGTGTCTTGTTTAGTCGATATTGCCCCGGGAGAAGTCATGGTGGGAGGTAAACAATGGGGACCGAGATATTTATTGCCTCTTATCCCCTTTGTTACCTTATTAACGGTGGAACAAGTAAAAATTGTCGGAGCGAACCAAGAAGTTTTACTAGCCAAGGGAAGCTGGGTTTTACTGTTAATCTTACTGGCAATAGCTGTCTATAAAAACATTTATCAAGGTGGAGAATTTTTCTATAAAACCCATCAGGGGATAGCACCAGCTATCAAAAGCATAGAAGATAATCCTAATTCTATTGTTGTCTTTTCTCATCAATATGCGGCACAAGTTTTGGGTTTTGGTTTGGAGAAACAAAAAACTTTCTTCCGTGTAGAAGATAGTCAAGCCATGGTTAAACTATGCCAAGAATTAGTCGGTCAAGGATTGTCTAGTTTTCCCTACGTTTGCTATCCCTATCGCCCTTGTCAACTCTTAGAATCCCCACCGGAAGAACTGGAATTTAGCCAAGATGGACAAAAGTTTCAAATTGGCATAAATCGCTCTGGAATCATTGGTAAGTATCCTTTCTATGAAATAGTTATATCTGCTTCTGAGACAGGTTTACTATCCAAAAAATCCGAGGATAAGCCCACAATTACCCCAGCAGCTAATGATTTAGTCTGTACGATTTTACCCACTTATAACGAGCGAGATAATATTAGTCAATTAATTGAACGTTTACTAGCTAGTGTTCCTAGTCCTTATTTAGTGCTAGTGGTGGATGATAATTCTCCCGATGAAACTTGGCAGATAGTAGAAGATTTAGCCAAACAATATCCCACTCCTCCCCAAGATTCGCAATTCCAATCGGGGGTAATTTTGTGTCGCAGAATCAACGAGAAAGGGTTAACTTCGGCTCTACAGAGAGGTATTGACGATGCGATTAATCTGTATGGGGCTAAAATTATTACTTGGATGGATTGTGATTTATCTATGCCTCCAGAAGCTCTGCCACAATTAATCACACCGATTCGAACTAAAAAAGCTGATATGGTTGTAGGTTCTCGTTGGATTCCGGGGGGTGATGATGTTGCCCACGGACTGATGGCCCGGATGTTAAGCTGGATTATTAATCGCATGGCCATCGTGATGCTAGGCAATCAAGTTCACGACTATACCAGTGGTTTTATTGCCGTTCGTTCTCAGGTTTTAGAAAAAATTCGCTTCAAGGGAGATTATGGAGAATACTGCATTGATTTATTAACCCGTGCCAATCGTTTAGGTTATAAGTTAGTGGAAGTTCCTTATCTTTGCGTTCCCCGCATTTATGGTGAGAGTAAAACCGGAATTAATCTCTGGGATTATTTGTCAAAAGGACGGAAATATGTGGCGACTATTTGGCAATTGTGGCAGGAAAGATAAGACAAATTATCTCTTTTTTGAACTAGAATTAGTTATTCTCTAGTTGTCCTCTGGTTCTTCAAATCTAGGAGCTAAACTTATGAAGAAAATGTTTACTTTTTGGCCTTGGTTAGCTACCGTTGGGGTGGCCTGGTCTTTGGTTTTTTTTTATAACGTACACTACGGTGGTGAATTAAAGTGGCTCCTACAAATGTACGAACAGAAAGCTTCTTTTGCCAAGCAGATAGATGCACCGAGACGAATAATTTTTGCGGGGGGATCGGGAGTACATTATAGTATTAACTCTCAATTCCTAGAACAGGAGCTAAAAATCCCAGTTTTTAACTTTGGTTTACAGGGAGATTTGGGATTAAATGTCATTTGCCCAATTATTTTAGAACAGGTACGTCCGGGGGATATAGTGGTTCTCAGTCCTGAATATTTGATGTTACTGGATGATGATGGTATTGGTTACGGTGATGGTTTATTTGGTTCCGTTCCCTTTAGTGTTGCCATTGGAAAACCTGGTTTAGGAAATATACCCTTAGAACAATTAGTTTCCGAGACTTGGTTAATGGGAGTTCCTAGTTTACGCGCTATAGTAAAAACTGCTGTTGATGTTATACAAACAGGAAAAGCTAGGGGTTATTTATCAGATCCAATCACAGAAAAAGGAGATACTACCGTAGTCAAACATCGTACAGGTAAATGGTGGGCTAGAACATTTGATCGACCTGTTTCTCAACACTCCCTCAAACGCATCGCTCAATTTCAAGAGGAGTTAAAAGCTAAAGGTGCTGATTTAGTAGTTTCTCTCTCTTGGGTTTATGCTAAGACCGATGAAACTACTGTCAAAAATGTTAAAAAAACTATTGAAGAATTGTCTAATATAGTGCCTTTAATCTACAATCCAAAAACTCTTAATCTGCAAACAGATTCTAGTTTATTTGCCGATACCCATGAGCATTTATTACCGGAAGCAAGAATAAGACGCTCTAGGGAACTGGTGCAACAACTGCGTCCTATAATTCAGGAAAAAACTACTCAAAATCATCGAATTATTTCTATTCTCAATCGATAATTTAAAATTAGCTAGAATTTTTGTACTAACAAAGGTTTTGGTGGAGATAGCAGGGAATTGATTTAACTGGCAAAATTACCGCAAATTTTCCCGAATTTATTCAATTTTAATTTTGGCAATTGTTCTTCCTTCAATAAAGGTTCTTTTCCTCTCCGATGTTCCTAACTCTTTTTCCTGAGATTTTAACTACTTCTTTTCCTAATTCATTAAAGCTTTTGATAATTTTAAAACTATATTGATGATCTAATCCGAGAGCTACTGCCGCATTTTTGATTGTCGATCCTCAAGATATTTTACCTAACCAGTGCCATCTTCTTGTTGCCACTGAGTCTTGACTGGTTCTGTATCTATCTTTAATTTGCTCTCAACTTGGATGTGCGGCTAAGTAGGCTTTTTTGGGCATTTTATCTCCTCGTCTTTACTCGTCTTATGATAACAGGATTTGCTATCACCCCTTGCTCAAATTTGTGCTAGTATGGAAGGTATAGCGTGTCTGATTCACAAGAGGTACATTCCCGCTCCTGAACAGCTTAATCAGCAAAGGTTTAAGTGTGCCGCACAGATGCGAGAACCGCTATAATATCGAGGATTTAATTTCTTTGTCTCCTAGTGGTAGTCATGGGAAAAACCTTGATAATTACTAGAAAAAGTTATGAAGATAAGCTGAAAGATTCCCCGATTATAATTATTATGTATGAATAATATTATTGACCATGATCGTTTATTTAAGGAATTAATTTCGACTTTTTTTGTTGAATTTATTCAGTTGTTTTTTTCCGAGATTATTAATTATTTAGAGCCTAATCAGATCACATTTTTAGATAAAGAAGTCTTTACCGATGTCACGGAAGGAGAAAAGTATGAAAGTGATTTAGTCGCCCAAGTGCAATTTCGAGGATAATCATCATTTTTCTTAATTCATCTAGAAGCACAGTCTAGCTCTCAACCGGAATTTAATCGGCGAATGTTTACTTATTTCGCTCGTCTGCATCAAAAATTTGCCTTACCAGTTTATCCCATTGTCATATTCTCCTATGAGCGTCCGCAAAAAGAAGCAATTCGTCAATACAAAATTGAGTTTCCTGACTTAAAAGTGTTAGAATTTAACTATCAAGTTGTCCAGTTAAATCGCTTGCATTGGCGAGATTTTCTCAATCAAGCTAATCCCGTCGCCGCCGCTTTGATGGCAAAGATGAAAATTGCTGCTCGCGATAGAGCAAAAGTTAAGGCACAATGTCTAAGATTATTGGTAACATTAAGATTAGATGCTGCTAGAATGCAATTGATTTCAGGCTTTGTCGATACCTATCTCAATCTCAACTCGTCCGAGGAGATAGAATTTCAACAGGAGATTAGCACATTTATTCAACCCGAACAGGAGGGAGTTATGCAGATTACCACCAGTTGGATGCGCCGCGGTTTAGAACAGGGTTTAGAACAGGGTTTAGAACGGGGTTTAGCAAGAGAAAGAAATCTAATTGTCCGTCTGATTAAACGTAAGTTAGGAGATATTGATGTGGATATAGAGAGTCGGATTATTACCTTGAATATTGATGATCTGGAACGAGTGGGGGAAGCTTTATTAGATTTTTCGACATGGGAGGATTTAACTAATTGGTTAAAGGCTTTAGCTGCTTAGTATTTTTCTCTTAAACTTCACAGAAGGCTAGGTATGGTTATGAGTATAACTTTTGAAAATGCTATCGAACAAACTCAATATTTACTAAGTCAAATTGAGTTTTTAGATACCAATATAATCACTCAGAAATTTACTGAGTTAGTCTCGACAGAAAATGGAGCTAGGGGATTTTTTGTTACTTACTTAACCAGCGATTTATCCTATACGAAATATCCTAGTTTAGAAGTAATCACTGCTTTAAAAACTTCCCCGATATTGGTCAATGAATTATTAGTCAAAAATCTAGCTATGTCCACGGCAATGGTCATCTATCATCGCGGTCAAGGAGACGAAGAAAACGCCCAAGGTTCTGAGAAAGTCCAAGAAAAAACCTGTCAACTAATTAAACAGTTATTATCGCCGTCCTTAGGGGAAAAATTACAACAATTAGCCACCAGTTTAAACACAGGACAAGGAGAATATCAAGCCTTTCTAGAGCGCTGGGGATATGACGATTGCCAACGTCAGGCGATCGCAGAAATCATTCAACCTTTTCTCCACTAACTAGCTGATTTTTGGCCAAAGCCTTAGCCTGAAATAGGGACTGTTCAGCCCGATCAATTAACTCTTTTACCTCTTGTTTGGTGCTAAAATGGCCTAGTTTCAGCAAATCCCCAGCAAAGGCCTTAACCTGGGGGAGTTTTGGCATAGCTGGAACAAAATCAAGGCATTTAACCACTGTACTGGTATTTCCTAGTCAACTTTGGGCAGGAAAATCCCAAGCCGATGATGGGATTTGAACCCACGACCAATTGATTACGAATCAACTACTCTACCACTGAGCTACATCGGCACATTGCCAATTCCCGATTATATCACGGACAATAGATACACAGCTAGAAAAATTTTTTTATGAGCAAATCCCCTCGACTCGATCCCCAAAAATACGCCCGCTTGAAAGCGGAGGCGGCCAATCCCTACCGAGGACTGCGGCAGTTTATCTATCTCGGTTTAGGTGCTTCTGGTTTTATTGGTGCGGTGGTTTTTCTGGCCCAATTAGCGGCAGCAAGGGACGTAGCCACCGCCTTACCCAATTTTGCCCTACAAATCGGGGTGGTGGCCCTGATGATTTGGTTATTTCGTCGGGAAAAAAAAGCTGGCGGTTGAGGTAGTAGCGGCTGATAGCCAAAACGGTCTCTTTCCCCAGAGAATAAAAGTTAACATTAACTCCAATATTTCTGTGTTATGATCGGAGGGAGAGTCAAGATTGGTGTTCAAGTTCGTTTTCAGTATTAATTCGGTAAGTCTTTTACTTTAGTATTGTTCGGCTTCTCCCTGAATTTTGTGTCTCCACACCGTTTCGAGTATTGATCGAGGATTCAAGTATTATGTCTATTTTTGTTGGTAATCTCTCTTACGAGATTTCCCAAGAAGATCTGGTCGATGTCTTTGCAGAGTACGGCAAGGTTAAGAGGGTTCATATTCCCGTTGACAAAGAGACACAGCGCAAACGCGGTTTCGCCTTCGTGGAAATGGAAAGTAAAGCCCAGGAAGCCGCCGCAATTGAGGCACTAGATGGTGCTGACTGGATGGGGCGATCAATTAAAGTTAACGAAGCCCGCGAGCGTGAAGAGCGCGCACCCTTCAATGGTGGTGGTGGTGACAGAAAAAAACGCTATTAAGCTTTTTTTGTGAATAATTGTGGGAGGGTGGACAGGGTTCACCCTTTTTTTGTCCATAAGCTAAGACGCATCTTAACCGCCTATCCTTAGATTAGCCCACCCCCCCTTGCCTCTTGCAAGAGTGCCTCATCTCAACAAGCAATTTAAATGTGCGGGCAGCTTAATTACGATCGCCGTTTCGCTCAAAACCAATAGAAATCTAAATGTCTGAGTCTCTCTAAAAGGTAACAAGTAAACTATAAAGGATATCGTCATCAGGTATGATCGGCGATCAACTCCCGAATATATGGACAACAAAAACCGATGGAGACAACCTATATAGCTGATGGGCGCGAAGCGCTTCAATGCCCCACTTTAATTGAAGATGATCGCACGGGCATGAGTCCCGAAACCCTAAAACGGGCTTTTCTGGACAATCTGTTTTATTTGCAAGGGGTTAACCGCACTAATGCTAGTCCCTACAATTACTATGTCGCCCTTGCCTACACCGTTCGCGATCGCCTGCTGCGTCGTTTTCTGAAATCCACCGACACCTACAAACAAGAAAAAGTTAAACTCGTCTGCTATTTCTCCGCCGAATTTCTCATGGGGCGGTATTTAGGTAATAATCTGGCTAATTTGGGTATTTATGACCTAATCAAAGAGACGATCGAGGAATTAGGTCTTGATTTTGAGGAAATTATCGAACAGGAACCGGATCCCGGCCTCGGCAACGGCGGTTTAGGGCGTTTAGCGGCTTGTTTCCTCGATTCCCTCGCTTCCCTAGAAATTCCCGCCATCGGTTACGGGATCCGCTACGAATTTGGCATTTTCCATCAAATCATCCAAAACGGTTGGCAGGTGGAAATCCCCGATAACTGGCTACGCTTCGGCAATCCTTGGGAATTACCCCGTCCCGATGAAAGTGTGGAAGTAAAACTGGGGGGCCGGACGGAAATCTATCACGATGATAAGGGACAGGAACGGGTCCAATGGCTGCCGGAACGTCGGATTTTAGCCATTCCCCACGATACCCCCGTCCCGGGGTACAAAACCAACACGGTTAATGCTTTGCGTCTCTGGAAAGCAGAAGCGAGTGAATCGTTTAATTTTGAGGCTTTTAACGCCGGGTTATACGATCAATCCGTGGCTGAAAAAATGGACGCAGAAACCATTTCTAAAGTCCTTTATCCCAACGATAACACCCCCGCCGGTCGAGAATTACGTCTCGCCCAACAATACTTTTTTGTGGCCGCTTCCCTGCAAGATTTAATTCGCATTCACCTAAAAAGCCACAAAAATCTGCAAAACTTCCACGAAACCGCCGCTATTCAACTGAACGACACTCACCCCGCCATTGCGATCGCTGAGTTAATGCGTTTGTTAGTGGATGAAAACGGCTTAGAATGGTCAAAAGCTTGGACAATTACCCAAAAAACCTTCGCTTATACCAATCATACCCTATTGCCAGAAGCCCTAGAACGTTGGTCAGCGGCTCTACTCGGCAAACTGCTGCCCCGACATCTAGAAATTATCTATCTGATCAATCACTTTTTCCTCGAGGATGTGCGGACTTGGTTTCCCGATAACGAGGAATTATTGGGCAAATTGTCGATAGTTGAAGAAGCTGGTTGGGGTAATAAACAAATTCGCATGGCTAATTTAGCCTGTGTGGGTAGTCACTCGATTAACGGAGTCGCTGCCTTACACACAGAGTTACTGCAAAAAGACACCCTGAAAGAGTTTGCCATGCTCTGGCCGGAAAAATTCTACAATAAAACCAATGGTGTCACCCCGCGCCGGTGGATTTTATTGAGCAATCCCCAATTATCGGCACTATTTACCGAAAAAATCGGCGATGATTGGTTAAAAGACCTGAAGGAATTGCGAAAACTGGAACAATACCTTGATGATCCTGAATTCCGTCAGCGTTGGTATGAAATTAAACAGGCGAATAAGGCCGATTTAGCGGCTTATATGCTGAAAACCCGCAATATCGAGGTGGATGTTAATTCGATTTTCGATGTGCAGGTAAAACGGATTCACGAATACAAACGCCAACATCTGGCAGTTCTGCACATTATCGCCCTTTATAATCGCATTAAACAGAACCCCCACGTCGATATCGTGCCGCGCACTTTTATCTTTGGTGGTAAGGCAGCCCCCGGTTACTTTATGGCGAAGTTAATTATTAAGTTAACTAATGCTGTAGCTGAAATTGTTAATAAGGATCCCGATGTCAGAGGTCGTTTAAAAGTGGTTTTCCTGCCTAACTTTAACGTTTCTTTGGGTCAGCGCATCTATCCTTCGGCGGATCTTTCCGAACAGATTTCCACGGCGGGTAAGGAGGCTTCCGGAACTGGTAACATGAAGTTTGCCATGAATGGCTCCCTCACCATCGGAACTCTGGACGGCGCTAATATCGAAATTCGCGAGGAAGCAGGGGCAGAAAATTTCTTCCTTTTTGGCTTGACAGCAGAAGAAGTTTATGCTAAGAAGGCCCACGGTTATGAACCGATGAGCTATTACAAAAATAATCGCGAATTGAAGGGAGTGATCGATCGAATTAAAAGTGGTTATTTTAGCCATGGTGACACGGAATTATTCAGGCCGATCGTTGATTCGCTCCTCTACGATGACCAGTATATGCTTTTAGCTGATTATCAATCCTACGCTGATTGTCAAGAACAGGTAAGTCAAGCTTATCGCGATCGGGACAAGTGGACGCGGATGTCGATTCTCAACTCGGTTCGTATGGCGAAATTCTCTAGCGATCGCACAATCTGGGAATATTGTCAAGAGATTTGGAAAGTTAATCCGGTCAAGATTAGTTTAGAAGACTAAGAAGACGTTTCGGGGTGGGTTAATCTCCGCCCCAAATTTTTTTGGGTGAGAATTTACTTTTGTCAAAAATAATTACATATTCGCAACAAAATACACTTTTTTGAGCAAATCAATGTACCCCGATTAGACAAGGCGATAAATTATTTTGTCCGCCGAGATTTTTAATCATTATAAGATTGTTTCCCTAATTGCCAAATTAACAATTACATACCGAAAAACAATGACATCAAAATTTAAGTTTATTCCCCTACAATTTCCCTGGGTTGCTATCAATCCTAAACCGATTGGGGTTGTTTATTTTATCGGTGGTGCTTTCTTCGGCGCTTTTCCCAATCTGTTCTATCGTTATCTACTCAAACAAGTCTTTGAACGAGGCTATACTATTATTGCTATTCCCTATCGTTTTACTTTTCGTCATTGGAATGTTTCCATAGAAATGGTCAAAGATTTGATTGGATTGAGAAAGGCTATTTATGAAGAAGCTAAGTTTTTAGGCTATGAAGATAACCTTGATTTGTATTTAGAGGATCCCACTGCTGGTAATCCTAATTATTTTTGGATGGGCCATAGTTTAGGGTGTAAATATATCTCGCTTTTAGAGGTTTTAAGTGATGTGGAAAACACAGAACTAGAAAAGGTTTTGAGTGGTTGTGTCGGCAAAAATCAAGCCGAAGATATCCAAAAATCGCTGAATAATACCGATGTCCATACCGTATCTTTGAAAAATCAACCCTCACTTTTACTGGCTCCTGTAATTGCTGGCATAGATAGTGCAATTCCCATAGCTGCTCTAGCTAAATTAGTGCAGAGTTTGGGTTTAGATGTACAGCCAAACGTGCAGGAAACCCGTTGTTTAATTAGCAATAGTAAGCTATTTCGACTCTTGGAAATTATCGCCTTTGCTAAGGATCTACAGGCTAAAGATACGGTAGCCTGGTTCATTAAAGAACTAAGTCAACAACTCTTAAAACCAGTAGTTCCCTTAGCCAATCGCACCCATTTAGCACCCCTTGGCTGGCGCAATGGCGACCAAGAATTAGCCGATAATGTGATTAAATCAATCCAGGAATTACGCGCTAAACTTATCTCCTGTTATCCCCAAAGTCAGGAAAAAGAGGAAGTCTTAATGAAAATGATTTCTGAACATTAATCAATTGAGGATAGGGAGAGGTTGCTAACGGTCAATATTGCCACCTGAATCGCTTTTTCGATGGCCTGTTGTTTGCTTTCTAAACTAATCCCTTCCTCTTTGCTTCTTTCGGCAATCACAGCACAAATACAAGCGGCAGTAAATCCATAAACCCCCGCCATTTTCAATAAAGTCCCCGCTTCCATTTCATAATTGAGAATATTTAAACGTCGATATTCTTCCGTAATTCCCTCTAAATGACGCTGAAGATAAGGGTTAGCAGAAGACAGGATTCTTTCCTGTCCTTCATAAAAACTATCCACAGAAGCGGTAATACCTACATGATAATTTACTCCCAAAAATTGAGCCGATTTGACTAGAGCAACTGTCAAAAAATGATCCGCCACTGCGGGATATTCCGGAGGAGCAATATCATTAGCTGCACCTTGCCTACATAAAGCCGCTTGCGAGATAATAATATCACCAATTTTTATTCTATTTTGAATTGCGCCACAAGTACCAATACGAATAATAGTTTTAATTCCCACCTGTATTAATTCATTAACTACAATACTCAAAGATGGCGCACCCATGCCACTGGTAGCCAGAAGAATTGGGGTAGAATTATCTAGGTAGCCAAGATAACTATTTAATCCGCGATAATCCGATAGTAAACGTGCATTTTGTAAATAAGTTTCAGCAATATAGCGCGAGCGTTCTGGTTCCCCCGATAATAGGGTGATAGTCGGTTTTACTGTGCCTAAATCCTCACTGCTAAAGTTGAGATGATAGGGTTTTTGGTGAGATAAGTTATTGGACATTTAAATTAAATTAAGAGCAGTTACTTTGGTTAAATAGGCTTTTGGTTATTATAACAACTTTAGGTTTAAATTGAAATTAAATATTTAATTATTGACAAAAGAGAATCAAGCTTAAGGACGACTATTGATGTTAAGTTCTTGCACTAATTCCTGTACTGTGGTTGAGGGATTGGCATCAAAAGGATGTTTTTTGGCTTCATCTCTATCTTGAATAAGTTTTGCTGCATTAGTGATTGCTGTTGTCTGGTATGGCTTTAATTTTTCGTACATATCCTCTCGATTTTTTGCATATTTTTCTTTCTTGTTTAATAATCCATACTTTTGCATCTGTTTAGTTAAAATTGTTAGGTATTCACTTCGGGATGTGGCAATATCCAGATATTGAAAGTGTAAAATAAACCAAATTTCAAAAGCTTCATTAGAATAGGCAATCTTGATATTTTTTTGTTTAGCCAGTCCTTCCGCTTGATTAAATTGCTCTTTAGAACAGTTATCTTTATCAAAAACGCACCAGATTTGATCAAATGAGTCATCTTTTTTTAGATTATCTATCATCTTAATAGCTTTGTTGACTAAACTCAAGCTATTTTTACCTTCACCTTTCACCATAAATTCAATTTTCTTAGGAACAGTAAAAGCCTTAAAATAGTTAACTTCAGTTTTTTCTCCCTCGCAAACAATTAAAAATCTTTTTCTTGTTTCTCTAGTCTTAATTTGGCGACGCAAATAATCGGAAGTATTCCTATTTTTACCCATACTAATTACCAATAATTGTACTTAAATTACCAATAAAAGGTATTGCTCCATAACGACCTTGAATATAATCTTTTTCAAAGGTATTATTATTATTAATATCAGCAAATTCCACCAAAGAATATAAATCTGTTGCTCCTTGATGATTTTTTTCGGTAAACCAAATTTGATCCCTCCTTAAAAATTTATGACTAAGTAAATTAATATCGTGAGTAGTAAAAATAAGTTGAGCATTTTTGGGATTAGTTTTCTGAGAATTAAATAATTCGATTATACTTCTAGTCATTAAAGGATGAAGTCTGGCATCCAATTCATCAATTACTAAAACTTCCCCTCTTTGCAAAGTGTCTAAAATCGGTGCTGACAGAGCCAAAATCTTTTTAGTTCCATCAGATTCATGATTGTCCATATCAAAAATTTCTAACTCAATCATTTTACCTGTTGAGTCATACTTTGGATGATAGGTTTTTATGGTAGCGGACTTTATTTCACCGCTAGAGTCACTGATGATATTTCTGACAACATCCTGTAAATCTTGCGGGAAACTATCTAAGGAAATTTTTCTCGTTTCTGTTTCTAGGTTGAGATTGTCAATACTTAAATCTAATTTTTTAATTAACTTAGTCACATCATAAATCAAATCTTGTCTATCAGAAAGATACTCAAGCGTAATCTCTTTTAATAATTCCACATTTAACCCAGACACAACACCTAAGTGACTAAACCAAGAGACAATTTCCACCGCTAGAGAATTATTAAATTGAGCCGCTAGTGATAAAAACAGAGTATTTTTTTTGGTCAATCCTCTTAGTATATTACCTTGTTCAATATTTTTGCTATATTCTATTTTATCGTCTTGCCGATTAAAAATTTTAGTTTCACGACTTCTGGGCGTACAAAATAACCATTCGGAAACTACTCGCTTTTGAGTTACTTCAAATCCATATCTATAAGTTTTATTTTTTAGCTGAAAAACTATTTCAAAAAAGGATGGTTTATCAACAGTTTCGGTACTTAATCTAAAGTGTTCCACATCTATTTTGTCAGTGATTTGTAATTTTGCAGAATTCATGACAAACCGTCGCATAAAATTGAATGCCAGAATTAAATTACTCTTACCACTGGCATTTGCTCCATAAATAGCGGCACTTTTCAGTAAACTAATTTGTTGATTAACCTTAAAAACATTATTTTTATCAAGCTCATCATTACCACAGGCATCCTCCGCAGCTACCATGCTGAGAGTGACTACATCTTTAAAAGAGCGATAATTGCCGACACTAAATCCGATGAGCATTGCATATTAACCCTAACAGTCTCTAAGGAATAAAGGAGACGATACTTTTATTTTATGCACTTGTTGAGCATTTGAACAAGAATTGTCCTCAGAATCAGCAAACAATCACAGTAAAAAAGGTAAGGAAAATCAATTCCTTACCTGATGATTGTAGCCTTTTGAAAACAAATTTACACTTTTGCTGACTCTTTAACTAACTTATCCCAACCCAATTCCTTGAGGTTATTGTTGCGACGCAGGGGACGAGTAGCTAACTCTAAAATATCTCGCGCATTGGTAAAACCGTGGATTTGAGCAAAAGTAAATTCTACCGACCATTTAGTGTTAATTCCCCGCGCTTCTAAGGGATTTGCATGGGCCATTCCTGTAATCACTAAATCTGGTTTTAACTCGTAAATGCGCTGAATCTGATTGTAGTTATCAGGTTTTTCGATAATTTTCGGGATGGGAACACCCATATCATTACAGGTTTTTTCTAGTAATGCTAATTCGGCTGCTTGGTAGCGTTTATCCATGTAGGGAATACCGATTTCATCACAAGTCATCCCGCAACGAATTAGGAAACGTGCCAGAGAAATTTCTAGTAAATTATCCCCCATAAAGAAGACCGATTTACCGCGCACAAGTTGCAGATAATCCTCTAAACTTTCCCAAATTTTTGCCTCTCTTTCCTCTAATCCCTGGGGTTGTACTCCCAAAACCGAACAGATTTTTTCTATCCAAGCGCGAGTTCCATCCGGACCGATGGGAAAGGGTGCGCCAATTAATTTACACTTACGACGACGCATTAAAGTGGTGGCAGTTCGTGATAGAAAAGGATTGACACCAGCGACATAATAACCTTCCTCAATTACCGGTAATTCGGTAAACCGTTTTGCTGGCAACCAACCATCTATTTTAACTCCTTGTTTTTTCAATTCTAGGGTTAAATTAGTCACAATCGGGTCGGGAACGGAACCAAATAAAACTAAAGGAGTATGGTCTTGATATTCCGATTCTTCCTGTTTAATTTCTTCTTTTTTCCGTCCAAAAGTTAAGAGTTTTTGGATGGCATTCCGTTCTTCTTTGTCGTTTTCATGCTTAACTTTTTCGGGACATTTATGCACCATGGCAGCGAGGACGGTATCTTCCCCTTGGGTAAAAGCATAATCTAAACCATTAGCGCGCGCTGTCACGATAGGAATACCGATTTCTGACTCTAGTTTCGGTGCTAATCCTTCCAAGTCCATTTTGATAATTTCGGTGGTACAAGTACCGATAAAAACGATAACGCTAGGGTTTCTATCTCGTTTAATTTGTAAGCAGAGGCGTTTTAATTCTTCGTAGTCTTTTAGTTGAGCGGAAATATCCCCTTCTTCTAATTCAGCCATAGCATAACGCGGTTCGGCAAAAATCATCACCCCCATAGCATTTTGCAGGAAGTAACCACAGGTTTTTGTGCCGATAACAAGGAAGAAACTATCTTCGATTTTTTGGTATAACCAAGCGACACAGCTAATCGGACAAAAGGTGTGATAGTTGCCAGTTTCACAATCAAATTGTAAAGCGCTCGGTTCTTGAATAGCGGTCATGTTTTTGGGGTCTCCTTTAACTTGGTTTATTTAGGTTTTCTCGTTGTAACTCTTGGCGGATTTTTTGCAGTACAGGATCCTCAGTAGGATATACAGAATTACTTAATGCTCTTTCTTTCTTTTCTAGTTGTTTCTTCTCAGGATCAAAGTTTAATCCTAAAACTTCTAGAAGTTTGTCTCCATCGTAATTAAGCTGACAAAAGGGATACATCCACACTGATAATTGAGATTCTAAAACGGTCATTGCACCTATAATGATGTAAAAATTCGGACGTTTACCTCCGTCTGATGTTTTTCGCCACCAGCCTCTAGAATCCATTAAAGACTTAATCCAAGATTGATTGTTTTGGTAGTAATCTAACCATTTATCGGGTAAGATTTTTAGCAATTCCTCAAAAATAATTACTTTGTTTTTTTCGACTGATAATTGTTTTTCTCGGAATCCGTTGAGATCTTCAGTGTGCGAAGTAGAAATCAGTAATTCTTTTTCCGATTTTTCCAACTCCTTTTTTTCAGAATCAAAATTTAGTCCTAAGACTTCTAGCAGTTTGTCCCCATCGGAACTAAGTTGACACAAGGGATACATCCACACTGATAACTTAGGTTCTAAAGCTGTTGCTGCCGCTATAATTATGTCAGCACTAGGACGTTTACCTCCGTCGGGAGTTTTTCGCCACGAACCTCTAGAATTCATTAAACACTTAATCCAAGCTTGATTATTTTGGTAGTAATCTAACCATTGCCTCGGTAAGTTGGCTTTTAATTCCTCAAAGTTGCTCATTTTGTCCCCTTGGCTGAATAATGATGTTCTCTCTATTATAATTCCCAATAAGAGGGAAAAATTATCATCATCGAGTTGGGTGGTGGGCCAGGTTTTCCTTAACCCACCAGACGAGATTTTTTCCGGAATTAAACCATCATTAGCTCTAATTCTGCCTCGGCGTTAACTTTGGGTTTATCGGCATTAAGATAGAAATCCGATAATAAAGTGAATAACTCCCGGTCGGCAGATTCTTTGGGAATAACTCCTTCTGGTTTGGCTAAAATCTGATCGGCAATGTTGAGATAATAGTCACAAACGTAACTTAACATCGGATCCTTGTCGGCCATTTCAAAGAGAGTTTGACCTTTAACTCTGGAGACGCGAATATCTTCAATTAAGGGTAAAACTTCTAACACTGGCATGGGAACATGATCCACATATTTATTAATTAAATCGCGTTTTGAGGTGCGATTACCAATTAATCCGGCTAGTCGCAGGGGATGGGTGCGCGCTTTTTCGCGGACGGAAGCGGCGATGCGATTGGCGGCAAAAAGAGCATCAAAGCCGTTATCCGTGACAATTATGCAGTAATCGGCGTAATTTAAGGGTGCGGCAAATCCCCCACAGACCACATCCCCCAAAACATCGAACAAAATCACGTCAAATTCATCAAAAGCGTTCAATTCTTTTAATAATTTCACCGTTTCCCCGACGACGTAACCGCCACAACCGGCACCGGCCGGAGGGCCACCCGCTTCCACACATTTGACACCACCGTAACCGTCATAGATAACGTCTTCGGGCCAGATGTCTTCGTAGTGAAAATCTTTTTCTTGTAGGGTATCGATGATTGTGGGAATAAGAAAGCCTGTCAGAGTGAAGGTGCTATCATGCTTGGGGTCACAGCCTATTTGTAGGACTTTTTTGCCTCTTTTGGCTAAAGCGGCCGAAATATTACAGCTTGTTGTCGATTTACCGATGCCACCTTTTCCGTAGACTGCGAGTGTTAAAGGCATGGAAGTTCTCCTAAATGTACGCTTGAATGGTGAGTTTGTTTATCAGTGCTTTGATCGTAATTATTGACCATCTCCCCACCCCTTGGAAAGAGGCTCAATTTTTATCTGCTATAGCTAGAGTGAGATTGAAAGCGTAAAAATTAGATTAATAATTTTTTAGAGCTTATAGAGTTTATGAAATTGATAAAAACTTATAAAAACAGCTTTGTTTATATATTTACTTTAAATACAAACAATAAACAAAAAACGTCAAAGCTTTGCAAAAACTCGATAAACAGCGTTTTACCGTGGCAAACCAGGACAAAAAGGGTCAAGATAGAGGCAGCCTAGAGACCGATGTCAGATTTTCGTGAATAATCATTACAATTTTCCCCGTCAGAAGATTAAATAAATCGATCCTGAGAAGGATGCCGAAAAAGCCTGTAGTAGAATTAGAGGAAAGTACCTGTAGGGTTTCCTATGCGAGTTAAGCAGAAAACGCTGACTACACTCTTATTAGAGAATAAGGCTCCTAAATATCGTCCTTTTCTGGCGTTTTTTCTGGCTGGGTTTCCCTTGCTCTTTTTAGCATATTTGGTTTCTTTCCAGCGCGCTTATCTCAACTGCATGAGGTTAGGCACAAAAAGAATAGATTGTCAATATGTCCAAGAGTATAATTTTCCTGTTTCTAGTCGGGAGAATTTTTCTTTAACTCACATTAAAGCTACGGCTGTCTATCAGGAAGTTTTTATCAGTGTTGAGCAGAAAAAAACTGTTAATAACACGGTTTTGTTGGTGGGAAGAAATAACTATCTCTACATCGAGAATTTTCGAGATGTGCAGTCAGCTAGTGATTTTAAAACTCGATTTGAGAGTTTTGTGAATAGATATAAAGCTCAGGAAATTATTGCCAAAAGTCCCCTAGATACCTTGTCAGCAATGCTAGAACAGCACCATAATTATCCCTATTATCTCTGGGGTATGTTATGCTTATTGTCAGGTTTATTGTTACTTTATGATGTCAGCTATTGGGAGAGTTATGTCTTTAATCAGGGTACCGCTACCCTAACCCGTAAGCGACAACATTTAATTTTTAGAAGTGAAAGTGATTATCTTCTAGGGAGAATTGTTGAGGCAAAGGTGGAAGATTACAAAGGCTTTTTGGGGTCTAATTACCGACGGATTATTTTAACCCTAGCGAATGGGGAAAAAATTATTCTCAATAGCCGTTTACTGGAATCTATCAGTAACGGAAAAAGGGAAGAAAAAATCCTGGCAATGATTGCCGAAAAGTTAAACTTAACTCAAGAGTAAGTGTTAATCTAAGTAAATGCGCTCAAATTCTAGTTATTTAAAGTCTCTTTTTTTCGGTTTCCTATTAGTCACCGTGTTAGTTTATATATTGCGCGGCATGGGAATATTATCTTTTTTACCCGGAGGATTAATTTTGTTATTAATTCTGTCCTCCGTGGTGACGGGAATTATCTACGGAATCGATAAAACCCGCCGTTTTTAGGAAAATATTGGCTCTTCCTTCCAGACAGAAACGAGAAGGCTGCATCTCATTTTTGTAAATCTACTAAGTTGGGATTTTTAAGGGGAAACTCTCGGCTAAAGTCGGGCGTTACTTTCGATTTTATCACTCAATCCAAGCTTTTGGGGGGTTCTACCCCCCAAACCCCCCGTTGGGGACGCAAGCGCCGTCCCCAAACCCCTCGCGCATTAGTTTTTCGGTGGGATGCTTACACGCAGCTGCTGATATATCTGTAATAATTTAAAAGTCACTCGACCGAATCTAAGACCTAATTGGTTAAGCTAAAAGCTTTGATGTGCCTAGTTTCTAACCTTCTTTTTAGGTAGGAGAATTGTCAGATTCTGTCTTTTGCCTCTTGCCTTCAGAAGCTGATAATTGCTGATTGTCGGTATTTCTGCAAATATGAGATACACTCAACGAGAAGAATCCAACGGTTCTAACGTCAATGTCAAGATTGTGGTCGTCAGTTTCTGAGCAATCTTATCGATAAAAATATCGGCTGCATCTCCTATTTGTGATATGAGATGCAGCCATTGCCAAAGGCTAACACACCTAGGCTAATTAACCAGGGACTAAAGAAGATTTGAGAGCAAAAATTTTCTCGATTACCTCTTCTACCACCTTATCGGGAGTGGAAGCACCGGAAGTCACTCCGACGATAATTTTTCCCTCATTTAACCAGTTATCGGTGATGATTAAATCACCACCTAAAGGTTTATGTTCGATGCGATTACCGGGGAGAATGCGCTCGGCACTATCGATATGATAGGAGGGAATAGCACGCTCGATCGCTATTTCCTGTAGGTGAGTGGTATTAGAGGAATTATAACCGCCAATTACCACCATTAAAGAAAGCGGTTCTTTCACCAGTTCAAACATGGCATCTTGACGCTCTTGAGTGGCATCACAGATGGTATTAAAACTCATGAAATGATCTTTAAAATCGATCGGTCCGTACTTTCTCAACATAGTATGCTCGAAGAGTTTGCCAATTTCCTCCGTTTCACTTTTCAGCATCGTGGTTTGATTGGCAATACCGATATAATCTAGATCACGATCGGGATCGAAACCCTGGGAATGGGCATTTTTAAACTTCTCTAAAAACTCGTTTTTATCGCCACCGTGGAGAATATAATTAGCGACATCATTAGCTTGAGCCAAATTTAAAACGATTAGATAAGTGCCGGCAAAAGAGCTAGTGGCGATCGTTTCTTCGTGATTATATTTCCCGTGAATAATCGAAGTGTGGGCGCTTTTTTTGTGTTTTTCCACGGAATTCCACACCTTAGAAACCCAAGGACAAGTGGTATCCACAATCATGCAACCCTTGTCGTTAAGTATTTGCATTTCCGAGACACTAGCCCCAAAAGCGGGTAAAATCACCACATCCCCCGATTCCACCACACTAAAGTCTTTTTGGCCATTTTCCACCGGAATAAAACCCACAGCCATGGAGCGCAGACGCTGATTAACCGAGGGATTGTGAATAATTTCGTTAGTAATCCAGAGACGTTCCTGGGGAAAATGTTGACGAGTTTCGTAGGCCATGGCGACCGCGCGTTCTACCCCCCAACAAAAACCAAAAGCTTGAGCGAGATAGATCGTCACGTCCCCCCGTTGTAAACGATAATTATTTTCACGAATTTCTTGGATCAGGTCGCTTTGATACTCATTGGTCATCGCATCCATTACTTCCTCTTTGTGACCGAATCCCTTGCGGTTATAGTTATCCGATTGCTGTAGGGTGCGTTTAAAGGATTTTGTATCCATGATTCTCTGATAGGGGTATTGGTGGCGCTAAATTGGGCGAGACAGTAGCTTGCCATATATTAAAAATACCTTATCTAGTCAGCGCAGGGGGTCTTTAGAGACTAGAGAGAAATTCCTCATCGATATCGTAACCAAACTGTTGAGCGAAAAATTTTAAGCGAGATAAAGCAGGAATTTGCTGACTTTTCAGCCAATCAGACAAAATAAAGAGTTTTTGCATCACAAAAATCTCTAAAGCTTCGGGGTTATATTGAATTCCTTCCCCGCGATGGAATTGATGGGGGACCAACATAGCAGCATAACGGGCGATTTCTCCCTTTTTTGGGTCAAGAATAAAGATTAACCAGGGATAAACCGCATCTAAACGCAGAAACCACAGCCTGACTTCTGGTATCTCCGATAATTCCCGCATATCACCCTCTGCGCGAGGATAATCTATCTCTAATTGTAGAGCTTGTTCTAGTTCGGCGATCGCTGATCGGGACTGATAATCTTGAATAATAGTCTCTAAGGATGAGAGATCGAGATTTTGAATCTGATTGGGGTTAAGAGCGATTTTGACAGTCATAGGGGCAAATAAAAGGTTATATCGGGCGAAATTACGGTTTTTTATCCCCAGATCGGCAATGATCTATCTCAGAAAATACTCTCGATCGGGACAAAAAAACTAAGTATGACTATTCTCTCACTCCGGAGTGAGAGAGGGAAACTGGACTAAAATCCCCAAGGTTGGATTTCTCCCACAATTTAACCTCCCTTGCACACCGGGTTTTTTAGATTGATAACTATTAGGGTGATATTGTCCTCGTTTGCTCATCAGTTCCGCTTGACAAAGAGCTAATCGATGACTAATTACTATGGTTATTTTATCGGTGGCTAAAGTGCGAAACATTTGCTAGATTTCCTATTCTGCATTAGCAGCAGGGGAGGCAGTCGGTTTCTCAAAAATGACCAATTCTCAGGATAATTATTTTAGAGGATTTAACCCTTTTTCCCTTAACTTAATTAAGTTCAATCCATCGGGATTATCAAAGAGAGTGATATCGGGGAAATTAGCTACTTTATCAATTACTTTACCCTAGAGAAATCCTCGAACTCGATCGCGCAAAGAAGCAAAGAGTAAACCGGTAATCGTGGTGAGGGAATCGGTGAACAAGCTCAGGAAAATTAATCCGCTCACACTTGCGACTACATTTAAAACAAACAACGGTTGAGTCTTCTCTGACGAATAATACACATTATTACAGTCCCCGGCACTCGAACCAGGAATAAAGGTACAATAGAACTGTAGAGATCTGGAGGGTTGCTATGTTTACACACAACTTAGATGACAAAAAACTGTCCCTCGATCTAGAAGGGAAAACACTGCGAAAATTCACCTATCGTCCACCAAAAATCTACCACCTTGATCGCCCTAGCAATTTATCAATGGAAGGGAATTCAAGGATTGTGGGATTTAGAAGGAAAATTTGCCCTCGTTATTCTTGATGCAAGTCCTGCGGCAACATTTCCTAGGCATTGCTGATGTCGAAAGTGGCAGTCGCATCAGCAGTTCCCTGGCTGTGATCCCATGGTTGCCACCAAGCAACTGAAGTATGACTAGGATATCATCCCGGAGCGGCAAGGGAAACTGGACTAAAATCCTCATGATTGGATTTCTCCTACAATTTAACCCCCTCTGCACACTGGGGGTTTTTTAGTCAGCAAAATCGGTAACTAGGGACACGAATAAATTAGTCAATTTATGGGAAAATAAGCGCATCTTCTCCGCTTTTATCCCATGCAGGCCGACTTTTTTACTAATATCCTCTTACCCGTTGCCCTAGGCGTTTTAATGTTAGGCATGGGATTAGGATTAATTCCCGCCGATTTTCAGCGTATCACCCGTTATCCCAAAGCAGTCCTGATCGGTTTAGTCAATCAAATTATTATTCTACCGATCGTCGGCTTTATTATTGCTTCTCTTTTGCCTCTCCAGCCAGAAATTGCCGTCGGTTTAATGATTATCGCTATTTGCCCCAGCAGTCCTTCCTGCAATGTTTTAACCTATTTAGCTAAGGGAGATGTGGTCCTTTGTGTTACTTTAACGGCTTTTAGTAGCATCATCACCATTTTCACAATACCTTTTTTAGCTAGTTTAATTCTCCAGCATTTTATGGGTGAAAGTGCCGCCATCTCCCTACCCATTGGTTCCACTATGGCGCAGATATTTTTGATTATAGTTTTACCCATGATTATCGGTATGACTATCCGCCATTACTTCCCTTTACTGGCCAAAAGTCTGGAACCGATAACTAATCGTTTAGCCGTGATTTTTCTAGCGGTTATTATCTGCTTATTAATCCTGAGAGAATGGCAACGTTTACCTTTATTTATCGCTCAAACTGGCCTGGCAGTGATCATTTTAAACACGACTGCTTCCCTAATTGGGTTTTTCAGTGGTCGTTTATTTCAATTAACTATTCCCCAAAGAATTTGTATCGCAATTGAAGTAGGTATTCAAAGCGGCACTTTAGCTATTGCTATCACTGCCGGTTTATTAAAGAATCCCGATCTAGCCATTCCCGCAATGGTCTATAGTTTATGGATGTATGTCAGCGCTTTTATTGCTGTTTATTATGGTCGCAAAAAAGCAGCTTTGGTAAAATAGGTAAATGGGGTGATAGGGTGATGGGGAGAAGGGAGCGGGATACTTTTTCCGTTATTAGTAAACATTACTCAGTAATAATATTCGATTATTGGCCGAGTTTTTCGGTTACTTGAATCGCTTAAAAGCTTGGCTCTGTGTTTTCTTTACTCCTCGATTAATTCATTAGACCTCTTGTGAAAATCAAAAATTGTTGTTAGGGTTAGGCTTCGGCCGTGAGCTCAGCCGAACGGAGTCAGTAGCCAGTAGTCAGTAGTCAGGAGAATTAAGAATAAATAATAATCAATTAAATAATCTATTTACAGATTTTATGCCATTTAATCCTTATTTTTGCCGTTTTTGAACCCTGAAACATTAATTATGCAAGAGGTTTATTACTTTTCTTTTCTATATACTCAACTTAATCGATCGATAAATTCTCTGTTGTCATCCGTTTTTACTTGTCATTTCTGTTTTCCCGTTCCCGAGAGTAACAGAAGAGGGATAGGTTACACCTCGCAGCCTTCCCTTCCCCGCTTCAATAGCCGAGTTTGCTACTACATTAGTACAAAAGATCGGCACACATAAACAGTTATAAGATTGGTCGGGATTGACCTTTTCTAGGCAGCCGAGGTGCTAAAAACTTTACTAGGCGCTTATTTCAGGTATGACAACCCTATTTGATGCCTGAACATTTCCCACTGATCGGAAACGCCGTAATCTAGCGCTTGCATTAGTCTAGACATTACAATAGAAAAGAAGGATTATTCCCAGAAATCATGACACTGCTGACGGTTCGATCGCTCAAAAAAGACTTCGGTATCAAGGAAATTCTCAAAGATGCGAGTTTTAGTCTCGATGATCGCGATAAAGTCGGCCTGATTGGTACGAATGGATCGGGAAAATCGACCCTGTTGAAAATGATCGCCGGATTAGAAGCGATCGATGGCGGCGAAATTCAAATCAATTCGGGGATGAAAATCGTCTATTTACCCCAGCAACCCGATCTAGACGACGATAAAACGGTTTTAGAGCAGGTTTTCGCCGATAGTGGCGAAAGTATGACTTTAATCAAGGAATACGAGGAATTGTCCGATCGCCTTGTCCATGAGCCAGAAAATCTGGATACTATTATGGAACGTTTGTCAAGGGTTTCGCAACAAATTGATCAACTTGCCGCCTGGGATTTAGAAACCAATGCTAAAGTTATTTTAAGTAAACTGGGCATCGATAATTTTAATGCTCGCGTGGGCGATTTATCGGGGGGATATCGCAAAAGAATCGCCATCGCTACCGCACTTTTAGCCGATCCTGACTGTTTATTGATGGATGAACCCACAAACCATTTAGACGCGCTTTCCGTGGAGTGGTTACAGAGTTATTTGTCCCGTTTTCGAGGAGGATTATTATTAATTACTCATGATCGCTATTTTCTCGATCGAGTGACTAATCGCATCATTGAAATCGATCGGGGAGATTTATCTACTTATTCTGGTAATTATGCCTATTATCTAGAAAAAAAAGCTTTAGCGGAAGAATCGATCGCCAGTAGTCAACGCAAACACGCGGGAGTTTTACGACGGGAATTAGAATGGTTATCCCGGGGACCAAAAGCGCGCAGTACCAAACAAAAAGCGCGGATCGATCGCATTCAAGCAATGGGGACTAAGGAATTTAAACAGGTGGAGGGAAAAGTCGATATTGCCACCGCAGGAAGACGCATCGGCAAAAAAGTTATTGAAGTAGAAAAGATATCGAAAGCTTACGGCGATCATACTTTAATTAAAGATTTTACCTATATTTTTACTCCCGAAGATCGCATCGGTATTATTGGCAGTAATGGGGTAGGAAAATCTACTCTCATGGACATTATTACCGGGAAAACTCTCCCCGATTCAGGCACGGTTGACATCGGTTCCACTATTCATATTGGTTACTTCGATCAACAATCCGATGATCTCAATATCAACGAAAATCAAAGAGTGATCGAATATCTGAAAAGTGTGGCCGAATTAGTCAAAACCCTAGACGGTAGCGTTATCACCGCTTCCCAGATGTTAGAAAAATTTCTCTTTCCTCCCGATCAACAGTATGCACCAATTTATAAACTTTCTGGAGGAGAAAGACGACGCTTATTTTTACTACGAGTGTTGATGAGTGCGCCTAATGTTTTAATCTTAGATGAACCCACCAATGATCTCGATGTGCAGACGTTAGCAATTTTAGAAGAATATTTAGAGGACTTTAACGGTTGTGTGATTGTCGTTTCCCATGATCGCTATTTTCTCGATCGAGTAGTTGATACTATTTTTGCCTTTGAAACCGGGGGGAATATCCGTCAATATCCGGGTAATTATTCCCTTTATCTCGATCAGAAAAAAGAGGAGGAGGAACCAAAAGAAAAAAAAGTCACCCCAAAAACTGTTAAAGCTTCTCCGTCACCCGTCAATAAGAAAATCTCTTTTAAAGAGAAAAAAGAATACGAAGATATCGAGAAACAAATACCAATTTTAGAAGCAAAAAAAGCTGAAATTGAACAGGTACTTTATGGAGAACCCCTAGAAGATTTTACCAAAATAACCGCTCTGACCGAAGAATTAGCTCAATTGAGTCAAAAAATTGATAATTTAACCGATCGCTGGTTAGAATTAGCGGAAAAATTAGGCTAGGATAATCCCTATTTTCCCGATCAATTTAGTTAAAACCGAGTGATAATTTCCGGTGAATCATCCTCATCCATGATCAGATCTGCCGACTCCACCCGCAAGAGTGCCAAATTATCGTTAACCACCCCTTGAAGATAGATTTCCCCCATCCCTTCACCCCCTAGATCGATCGAGCCGAAAACTTGACCGGTTTTGGTATTAAAATTAAACTGAAAATAATTAGCCGAGGAAATTCCCTCGCTGACATTATCGTATTTAGCGATCTCTTGACCACTGTTATCATAAAAAGATACCTGAAAATCTTCTAAAACTTGCGTTTTTCCCGAACCTTTTTCCGAAAAGATAGTCGGGGCCGTTTTTTCATCATAACTAAAAGAACCTTTAGCTGTATAGCCCCCTTCCCCCGACCATTGAAAATCGATCGTCACCGCTAAAACCCCTTGGCTATTCATGTTAGCAACTAAAAGCCAAGCTAATAGTAAAGTCAATATCATCTTTTTCATGGTCAATCTGAACTATAAGTACCTAAGCAAAATTAATTACACATCTAAGCCACTACTCCGTCAGACTTCTGGTGTGAGGAAACAGTGAACTGAAAACTCAAATCCGATCCCTAATAGCTGTCTCCCGTCTCCCGTCTCCCGTCTCCCGTCTCCCG
>NZ_JAPZSO010000196.1:0-1148 GCF_027531715.1 Microcystis sp. LE19-8.1F
GGAGAATTTATTCTCAATTTTTATAATTGAGATAGTTTGTGCCGCTTAAATAAAGAGGTTTTGATAACCAAATTAAAGCAGCTCTAAAGAGTTTTGAGTTAAAAGTTAAACTTCAAGTTTTCATTCAGGACAAATGTACTGATTAACTAATTTTTTGGGGAAAATTAGTTAACCCATCATTATAACATATAATTAATTTGCAAGAGTTCTATTGTATTGACGGTAGAAAAAAACGCTCTCAAAATGGTGAAAACCATTAATTGATGGTTTGATAGTTTTTTTTAAGCCTAACCCAGACTGGCTGCGTTTGCGGAAAACAGGCTGACTCGGCTGAATAAATAATAGCCAAGCAAATTGTGGGCATTGCCCACCCTACACAACTATTCATTTCAGAATTTAGAGGGTTAATATCATGACTTCTTCTCTTTTGCCGATTCTTCCTGCTGTTGACGATGTTTTGTTGAATTTCGCTCAATCTGATGGCTTTTGGGCAAATTTGGCCATCGCTTTTGGCACAAGTTATGATGTGGTTAAGGCGACGGAATTACGACAGCAGTGGCAAAGCCGAAATTTTAGTCAAATTCCCCCAATTGAGGTACTTAGTGGTGAAGTTTTGGGGACGGCGAATGGTGCATATTCCAGTAGTAAGAATAAGATTTATTTATCAGCATCTTTTTTAAATACGGCCTCGTCAGCAGCGATAGTTAATGTAATTTTAGAAGAAATTGGGCATTATGTGGATGCTCAAATTAATCAGGTGGATAGCGCGGGAGATGAGGGGGCAATTTTTGCGGAGTTGGTGCAAGGAAATAGTCTGGATGTGGCAACCTTGGAGGCTTTACGAGCAGAGAATGACCAGACAACAATTATAGTAAATGGGGAAATTATTCAAGTAGAACAGGCGGATTTTACGGGGACTAATGGGAATGATAATATTACTGGAACTTCTGGGGATGATAACATTTCTGGGTTGGGAGGCAATGATACACTTTCTGGTCTAGCCGGAAATGACCGTTTAGAAGGTGGTTCTGGGAATAATACTCTCTACGGTGGCACAGGTAATGATGTCTTTAACTTTGCCTACCCTCTAAACACAAACACCAGTGATGTAGCGATGGATTTTGTCCAGGGACAGGACAAAATTGATG
>NZ_JAPZSO010000117.1:0-4172 GCF_027531715.1 Microcystis sp. LE19-8.1F
TTATACATCTAAATTTAGCTTTATTCATCCCTCTTTGAT
The DNA here is from genome assembly GCF_027531715.1 of Microcystis sp. LE19-8.1F. Lineage (NCBI taxonomy): Bacteria > Bacillati > Cyanobacteriota > Cyanophyceae > Chroococcales > Microcystaceae > Microcystis > Microcystis sp. LE19-8.1F. Next base: position 40 of record NZ_JAPZSO010000117.1, read on the forward strand.
TAGAAAAGATGATAAAAAAGCTGATTTCTCAACAGAAAAACTTATCTTAAATTCGGGCTGATTTTTGAGAGTTTTTGTTTTTTACTTTTTCAGCAAACCCTACTTAGGTAACATTTTAAGAATAAGAAAAGATGATGGTAATCTGACAATATTTAGCGATGACGGTTGCCAAGAGATTTTCATCAATCTCGATGGACTTGTTTACCCTGAACAATCCTGTATTTTTTAACAAGTCAGTCCCGATGAAAAAATTTTCACCACCAGAGATGAAAGAGGTTTCCTTCCCTACACCCCACACCCGTTCGGACCTCGGCGTGAGACTTCGGACGTTCGGCGAGCTCAGTCGAGCCGCGTGAGCTTTTGTCGAACGCTCGGTCGAACGCTGAGCTCACGGCCGAAGCCCACACCCCACACCCTCTTTCAAGTCAGACTAAATCTTTCCGGGAGGACTTGAAAAATTGCCTTGCCATAAGTTGATATTTGAGAGACGAAAATATAGAAGCAGCTGATTAAGCTAAGACGCATTTAAACAGCTTATTCTTAAATTAGCCGAACCTCCCCCACCCCCCCTGCCCCCCTTATTAAGTAGGGCTGTTTCATTTAAATTAAGTACAGCTGATTTTGAGTCAATAAATTTGACTAAAGATTCTCAAGTTTATCTTTATCTAACCAAAAGAGTTAGTCACAATAATTAATCTTTAATATTCTACCAATATTTATTATGAATAGATTGATAAAGCTTGTTCCCAAGGCACTAAAAGCCTATCTCTCTTGAAATTGTCTGAGAGTACATCCTGTTAATTTAGCTAATTTTTCTGCTTCTTACGTCGATAAAACTATCAGTTTTTCCCAACGTTCAGCTAACCACCTCTGTCTCTCCGTTATTGAGAGAAAACCTAAACTTCTGAAAAGATTCAATCCCATGGTTGTGAGAATTGACCAATTGCTTGCCGCTTGAAAATCACTGATCTGGCTTTTATCTTCCTCAAAAATTACATCTTTTACCCAATGTAACTGATTTTCTATTTTCCAATGTCCTCGAATAATTTCAGCAAATACTTGGGCGGATGCGGTTAGGCTACTGATATAGTAAGCTGTTTCTTCATACGTTTTATCCCCGCGACTACCCCTTCTTTCTACTTTAATAATTCGGCGCAGATTTTCAAATCCTTGTCTTTGATTTTTTCTCACTTTAAAAACTTCTATTTTTCTTGATATTTTTCGACCATGACTATTATCTTGTTCAAGAAAACAACTTTCTGGCTTTGAGGAACTACTCAGGTCTTGAATTCGCTGATGAAGATTTTTCTGATTTCCTTTAACGGTGATAACATCATCATTTTTACTCTTGATTATTAAGCTGATTGTTTTCTTCTGACAGGGTCAAGCATCGCCAGTAAACACTTTATTTTGGAGAGAGCAATGCTCAATTATAGCTTGACCTTCCTCGATTTCAGACCCTTTTTTGTTTTCGATTCTTTTTAAGTGTAATACTAATCCACTTTCTTGACTAAACAATGAGATAAACATGATAAAATTTTGTTGTTCATTGTTAGGATTATTTCGGGTGTTTTTGAGACTTTTTCCATCTATATCTAGCCAATTTATATCACCTATTTGTCCATATTCTTCTAATGCCCATTCATTGAACACTTTTAACAGACTCTGCCATTCCATTCCCATCATTACCCTTCTAATTGTTGAATAGGATGGGACTCTTTCTGGAATTATGTTAAATTCTTGACTGAGCCTGTGCCGCCCCTTCGACTTGGCTCAGGGCAAGTTATTTTTAGCGAACTCTCCTAGCTCTCTATAACTTAAGTATCCTAGCATTGTTCCCAGTATTATTACTACTAATACTATCCATAAAGGGTGTCTTTTTCCTTTATCTTTCCGAAAGTCCTTGACTTGTTTCAGTTTTTCTATTAAGCTCAACATATATTTAAAAGTTGCCGGTCACTTCTCATTTTAGAAAGACAGTGATCGCTTTTACTTTTGATATTCTGATGGGAGAATGAAACAGCCCTAGGGTTGGGGGGGGGTTGGGGGTCTTGCCCCTTGCAAGAGTGCCTCATCTCAACAAGCAATTTAAATGCGCCGGCAGCTCAATACTTCTACGTTTCCTCATTCTCAATAAGGCTGTCCTTATTGCGGCGATAATCAGGCTTTGGATGAATACAAGAAAATTTTTCTTATTTTTTTAACTTGTTAATTACCCACTTCCCGCACTTCTTAACATTCAATTGATAACTTTTACTAATATATTGCTGACAACTTTTTGCTGGTAAGGATTATAGCTACAATGATGGATTTTTGTCAAGGTGAAGAATTGTAAATTTTTTTCTCAGAAAAAATCAATTATTGAAAATGTGCTCAATAGTAGTTTCTACAATGAAGGTTTTTCGTCAAAACATCTTGGGGAATGTAAAACTATATAAAAGTATATGAAGATGTGCGGAATGTCGGTATAATTATGAGTAGATGAAAGATTTAGCACCAGGACAGGGAAGTTGGGCTTGTCTTTTTCCCTAACCACAAACAGAAATAATTCAACACACCCAAGTAATTGACCGATTAATTTTCGGAAAATGGGGTGTGCCTGGTGATGAAGACAACACAAGTAAGTTCCGTTATCTAGTACATATATGCCATCTCCAGCAGATTCTTTGAGTTTTGATGGAGCCTTCCCAATCACAGTTGATTTAACAGGTTCCGACGATTTAAGTGTATCGAGGGAAACTCCTCCCTTAGGAGTCCTGAACTCTAACCCCTCCCCATCTACAGTATCCTCTGAGGCCCCCACGGTTCCAGTCTCCCCTGCTGCTACGGGCCAAGTGGTGTTTCCCGATCCTCTTAGTATTAACTCTTCTGGTTATTCCACCAGTCCAGGGTCGCGTCCTGCCTCTGTACCCACCGCTGCCCCCGTCACCTCCAGTCCAGGGTCCGGTCCTGCCTCTGTACCCACCGCTGCCCCCGTCACCTCAGAGCTAAAACCGGCAGCAACTAGCACCCTTGCCCCTTATGCTCCCAATCAAGTGATTCTCAAGTTCAAGCAAGGGATCGCCGCCGCCCAAGTTGCTCAGTTTCAGTCCCTCTTTGGTGCTGTTAAAACCCAGAAGATTAAACTAACGGGGGCAGAGATTTGGAAGTTATCCGGGTCGCTCTCTGTGGAGAAGATTCTGGCACAATATCGCTCCAATCCGATTTTTGAATACGTTGAACCCGACTATATTGTGACAAAAGGCACAATTAGTGCCCAGGCGACATTCCCCAATGACCCCAGTTTTAATCAACTTTGGGGACTGCATAACACCGGACAAAGTGGCGGTACTGCCGACGCGGATATTGATGCCCCGGAAGCCTGGGATATTCAAACCGGCGATCCTAATTTAGTGATTGGGGTTATTGATACGGGGGTTGACTACAATCACCAAGACCTAGTTGGCAATATCTGGACAAACCCAGGGGAGATTGCCAACGACGGCATTGACAACGATGGCAATGGCTACATTGATGACATTCGCGGTTGGGACTTTGCCTATAACGACAATAACCCCAGTGATGTTGATGGTCACGGAACCCATGTTTCGGGAACCATTGCTGGCAAAGGAAATAATGGGGTAGGCGTGACGGGGGTGGCTTGGAATGCCAAAATCATGCCACTGAAGTTCCTTGATGATACGGGGTCAGGCTCTACCTCCAATGCCATTAAGGCAATTAACTATGCGACGGCCAAAGGAGTTAAGCTCACCAATAACTCCTGGGGAGGAGGCGGTTATAGTCAAGCGCTCTACGATGCGATTAACGCAGCGGGTCAGGCGGGGGCTTTATTTATTGCGGCGGCTGGTAATGATGCAAAAAACACTGACACAAGCCCCTCCTATCCTGCCAGCTACAACCTAGCTAATATTATTTCCGTTGCTTCCACCACCCGCACCGATGCTCTCTCTTCCTTTTCCAACTATGGCTTAACCAGCGTAGATTTAGGCGCACCTGGTTCAGAGATTTACAGCACCACTCCCAACAATACCTATGCCACCTATTCAGGGACATCCATGGCCAGTCCCCATGTGGCAGGGGCGGCGGCTTTGTTGTGGTCACAAAATCCTACCTGGACAGCCCAACAGGTGAAA
>NZ_JAPZSO010000228.1:0-1985 GCF_027531715.1 Microcystis sp. LE19-8.1F
TTCAGCACCATTTCCACCAGTTGTTCTGGGGTCAGGTTTTTCAGGCTTTCCCTGTCTAGTAGCTGCTGCGGTTCTTTTTGCTTCATCCTCTCAATCTACACTTTTTTCTGTTTTTGTCAATCCCCTGACCTGAATCCTTACCAGACATTTAATTAGTAAAAATTATTAAACAAAGGACAAGAGAGCCATTTATTATCCTGATTTACGTTATTATTGGTCAAGTAAACCATCTTTAATTTCCCTTCTGATCTCATCTAAGTATTGGGAAGCTTGCTGATAATTAGTATGATTTTGATCGTTTATTTCTAACCCTTCTGCTAATTGAAAATTTGATGTAGTTTTTAAATCGATAAATTTAGGGATAGGCAGCCCGATAGGAATAGCTTTTGGATAGCTAAAATAGGTGGCAAAATCTAAGTAGCCTAGTTTTTCATCAATTACTATCCATTCTTGATCGATTAACTGCATTTTTGGTTCTTTGACACCAAAAGCATATAGAAAAGCTGCCGCATAAAAACCAGCATGGTAAAAGAAGTTATCTGTATTATGAGAACTACTGAAAGAGGTGGTCAGTGTAAAATCTCTTTGTCCAGTGCAAATACGATCAGAAAAAATGTCATCAATTGACTTTTTTAACACTTGATCAAACTGATAGGTTTCTTGCTGATTAAGTGCGGGGGGTATTTCATAGTTATAAAAACAAGTCAACCAAAATGTATTATTTTTGCCAGAAAACTCCAGTCCAGATTTTTCTAGAGTGAAAGGTATATTTTTCTCGTCTTCTAAATCTCTTCTAGAATCTGATACTTGTTGGTAAAAGCATCGATAACTAAATTCACCGTCTTTACCACGATAATTAATTTTTCGGAGACGAATAGCATTGATTAATTTAATCCAGTCAGACTTCAGCATAAACAGCAATCGCATTGATCAAATAATTAACTATTATTATAGCAGTTATCTTAAGGGTGAGATAGGAAGTTTTGGTTTTGGGGAGCCGGTCGTCGGTCGTCAATACCAAATTAGGTTATACTTCATCTTGATAAGAAACGCTGTCCTATACCCAACCCCCTAGACAAAATTGTTATTGTTCCTCAGATTGACAATAGTTCTAATTGTCTCCCCTGTAGGTCTTTAAGGCTGATATTTTCTTGAGAATCTCTGGATAAATCTAAAGCTTTAATCACCTCTTTTGCCACTGCTTTTACCACGGGAATAGCCACAGAATTGCCGAACTGTTTATAAGCTTGGACATCGCTAACAACAATCCGAAAACTATCGGGAAATCCCTGTAATCTTGCCCATTCTCTGGGGGTCATTCTGCGGACGAATAATTTATTTACCTCTCCCTTAATGCGAGTAACCGGAGTAAAATTATTCAGTCTTTGATCGATAACTAAATTTCTTTCTTTTCCCATACCTCCCACTACAATAGCATTAGCGATACCATCGGGAGAAATAATCTCATAACCGAACCCATTACCTTTATTTTCGTGTCTGGCCCTGTGTTTAAACAAAGTTTCTAAATACTGATTAGAGAGATAATATTTAACGCTGACTTCCTTTTCTTCTAGGATATCTTTGAGACAAGTTTCTTGATGGGTTGGTTGGGGATAGGAAAAATGGTAAATATTTAAATCTTCTCGAAAACCGACGATAAAAATTCGGGGACGGTTTTGAGGAACCCCAAAATATCTGGCATTTAAAATCTGGGGACTAGGGACAAAATAATGGAAATCCTTTTCTAGTATATCTAAAATAGTTTTTAAAGTTTTACCTCGATCATGATGGACTAAACCCTGGACATTTTCTAAGATAAAAGCTTTCGGTTTCTTTTCGTGTAGGATCCGGGCAACTTCAAAAAATAAGGTTCCGCGTGCATCTTCAAAACCGTGTTTTCTGCCGGCGATACTAAAGGCTTGACAGGGAAACCCGCCGCATAGTATATCATGATCGGGGACAGTTTTTACCTCTAATTTTCTGAT
>NZ_JAPZSO010000062.1:0-2513 GCF_027531715.1 Microcystis sp. LE19-8.1F
GAGAACGATCGATCCGTTTGGCGGTCGCGATCTGCGCGTCAAGGTCACGGATGTGGCAACCGCCACGGGACTCCAGAAAGGCACGGTTTCCAAAGCCCTGAAAGTTCTTAGCGATAAAGGTTACATCGATCTAGAAATCACTGAAGCACTGGTCAAGCTGCAAACGTTTCCTAAAGGAGATCAGGTCTCCCGCGACGGGGAAGAGTTTCCTGTAGGAAACACGGTTTCCTGTGATGCGGAAAAGTTTCCTACAGGAAACACGGTTTCCTCTGATGCGAGAGAGTTTCCTACAGTACCATCAGGTTTCCTACAGGAAACACCCTCGCACTGTGGGAAACATCCTCGCACTGTAGGAAACGATCCCGTCCCAGAACCTAGTCAGGGCAAGGAATCCAGCACCTCTAAGATTATTAAGACTTATTCAGACTTTAAAAAGACTCTCTCAGAAGACGAGCGAGAGAGATTTTTTTATTTTGTAAGGAAGGAAACTGGGAAACTTCCCAATCCGATCATCGATATAGAGGCATGGTTGGCCGGCAAGAATGCAGCTGGCCTGAACCGGTGGGAAGTTTATTATGAGCTTTTCGAGAAATCGGAGGGACGAACGAACGGACAAAAAACGGGGAAAGAACAGAAACCCAGGAAGCTATCCTTTTCAGAGCGCAACGAAACGAAGCGATTGGCCAGATTAGCGGGCGAGAAATGGATCGACCCGTGGGGTCTAGAAAGTGATGTATGATCCTGCGTTGCCCCCTCAGAATATCGAGGCCGAGGAATCTATTTTAGGGGGAATTCTCCTCGACCCCAAGGCCATGGGACGGATCGTCGATTTTCTAGTCGCCGATGCCTTTTACGTTCGTTCCCATCAAGAAATTTACCGAGCGGCGGTTTCTCTTCACGGTAAGGGAAAGCCCACAGACCTGATGACGATTTCCAGTTGGCTGCAGGATCACCAGCTTCTCGACGAGGTGGGAGGGATTCCCCGACTGTTACAGCTAATCGAGCGCACGGTATCGGCCGCTAACATCGATCGCTATGCTGAGTTGGTGATGGATAAGTATGTCCGTCGTCAGTTGATCGGAGTCGGAGGTGAGGTCATCGAGTTGGCCCGCGACACGACGCGGGAGTTGGACGAGGTACTGGACGGGGCGGAGCAGGGAGTATTTCGGGTATCGAACCGGGGACGAACGACGCGAACGCTTCCCAATAGCGAGGTGGCGAGTGCCGCCTTCACGGAATTGGAGAAAAATAACCCGATTTACCCCACGGGCTTACGAGAGTTGGACGATCTGATTGTCGGTTTCGAGCCTGGAACGCTGACCCTGCTCGCGGGGCGACCGTCGATGGGCAAGTCCCAAGCCGCCTTATTTTTCGCCTTACAGATGCTCGCTCGACGGATACCCGTGGTTTTCTTCTCGCTGGAGATGACCGCCCAACAGCTAGAGTATCGTCTGTGGAGTTTGTTGAGCGTTCACCCGCACTATTGCGATTATGGGTTCTCTCCCCTCCGAAGCGGTCGGATCAGGCAACACCGCGCAGGACTGGCTCCACTCACCGAGCTAGAACGAGAAACGATCGTCGATGTGCTGAAGGTAGCGGCCGAATTACCGCTTTATTTCAACGACGACCGGGGAACAACAGTCATGGGCATCGCCTCGGAATGTCGTCGTCTCATCGGCGAGAAAAAGAAACCCGGTTTGGTGGTGGTGGACTACCTTCAGATGATGGCCGATGATTCCCCCAACGGCAACCGCAGTTACGAGTTGGGCAACGTCGCTCGGGGACTCTACAAGATGGCGGGCGATTTAAACGTGCCGATTCTGGCACTCTCCCAAATATCCCGGGCAGTAGAGGGACGCAACAATAAACGTCCGCTCATGGCCGATCTCAGTCAATCGGGAATTCTGGAGATGGTCTCCGATAACGTTGTCCTGCTCTATCGCGATGAATATTACAACCCCGATAGTGCTGATCGCGATGTGCTGGAATTGATCGTCGGTAAGGCCCGTCACGGCTTGACGGGAACGGCACGCTGTCTATTCGATAAGTCCTACGGATTGTTGACGGAATTGCCCGGAGGGAACCATGGCAATTGAAGCGGGTGCGTCGATCGTTATCGTCGGGGAACATCCCGATAACGGTAAGTTCTACAAAATCGGTGAGGTTCGCCAAGATGGTTGGATCCTGACCACCGATAACCGTCTGTTTCACCACCAGTTTTTTGAGGTCTGTTCCCCTCTCGAACCGAGACCGAGAGCTTCCAAGACACCAAAAAGGGCGAAGCGTTCGACAACCCTATCGTCTCCGTCCTCTAACTCGATTCCCTTTAAAATACCTTCACTAGGTAATACGGATGTATCTTTGACTGGTACAGAGCTCAAGGGGTGACAGAAAGGTTAAAGAGCTTGCTTGATAAGGCTCATAGCCGTTAACCCTTTGGAGAAATAAGGGTTTTTCTGGGGTTTGAGGCGTATCAAAGAAAGGGCAAGTTCCGAAAAAATATCCATCGACTC
>NZ_JAPZSO010000203.1:0-7243 GCF_027531715.1 Microcystis sp. LE19-8.1F
GTATAGGCTCGGCTGATTTTCTTTGACCGCCATCAGGTAATCGTGATTGGCTTCCATGATGGCGGCTGCTGTCTCCCTTTGATTGTGTAGAGCATCTACTGTGAAACACTGGCGTACTGGTAACTCCCCTAATGCCTCTATTGGGACTTAAACAAAATTTAAGCCCAAACAAGGCCGAAACTGGCTTTGTTTGGGCTTGAAATTTGTTTAAGTCCCACTAAGCGAAAAAGACTTTGGCTACGACGACCATGTTTTTTGAGCCGAATCGGATGAAGTTGATGAAGCCACAAGCCAGTCTTGAGAGACCAGACCAAAGCTAAAGTCAACAGAGCAAAAAGTTGACGCAGGCGTTCGGGGTCAGTAAAATGAGTCGATTCCCAACAAAAACCACGAGTCTTGAAAATGCCAAAAAGGGTTTCAATGCCCCAGCGCAGAGCGTAATCGCTTACCAGTCCGACTGTATGTGGGGGAGCAATGACTATTAAGAGGTCTCCATCCTCCAAACGCAAGGCTTCCAGGGAGACCCGATTGCCCCAAACCCGACAATCGCCTGGCAATTGCTGAGATTCTCCGATAGCCAGATGGGCGAAGACGACTTTGGCAGGCAAGGCTTTTCCATTTCGCTCAATCTTGTCGGTAGCCCGAATCCTTAACCGGAAAGACAGAGACGGTTCGAGCAGAAGATAGCGCAGCCAAGCTTGACCAATAAACTCTCGGTCAGCACACAGACAACGAATTCTCGCGTTGGGAAAAATTTTGAAGATCGCCTCAATGAACCGCATACGCTCATCACTGTTGGAGTTTCCCTTTTTCTTGAGCAGCCACCACAAGATGGGAATGGCGACTCCTTCGTGGACTATGCCTACAGTCAGGATGTTGTAGCAATGCGGGACCTACTCCCAGGTAGTCCGGTCAAGACTCAACACCCAAGGCTGGGGGAGCTTCAACCAACCCACGACAATTTTCGCAATTTCAGAATAATCAAGCTCGAAGTTGCGGAAAAAGCGTTGTAATCTCTTGTAGTTGGATTCTTTGAGGGCTTTACCTCCAAATCCTACTGCTAACTCGCTCAGATTGACGGTTTTGACTTTAATTAAGGCTAGTAGGAACAGTGCTAGAAACGAGAGCCTGGCTCCATGCCATGCCAGATGGGGTTTAAGGGCTTGCTTTAAGGCGCTATACTGATTTATATGGTTTTAGAGATTGGTTCTATTTCTCATAAAACCCTACTCTCGCCTACTTTTCAAGCTTTTTGTCCTGTACTGAGGATGAGGGTAGCCATTTTCAAAATGCGGTAAAATTACTGAAATTTAGTCATCGCGATCGCCTGTGGGAAATTCCTGATTTATTAAAACAACTTGTCCAACTAGAAAAACAATTAGGTCGCTATTGTAAAACATTTTTTTTGGATCATGCACAGGAACAATTACGCTTTCCCACAAACTTTAATGCAGTAATTAGTCAGATAATTTTAGCTCAATTTGGTTTAGCAAAATATCCTGAACAGATTCAGAACCTTTGGCAATGGAAACTGGCGAGATGGGATTTTGTTCCCTAAGTAGTTTGTCCTCTAATTTTGCAGAACAATAGTCATTTAATCTTGATCTATCGTGTTTGGAATTAATAATCGAGAACATTACAGGTGAAGCAATCATAATTATCGCTCTTCTGGGACTCTAGGCAGAAGAGAAATAGGAATTGTGCGGAAAAATCTTCTCTAACAGAGAATTTATGAACTGATTAAGCTGGAAAAACAACCGACAAAACAAGCGAATTTTTGAGGTTTAAAGACAACGACTAATCAAGGCTTTAATAGATTGAAATAGCACAAAGTTTGAATAAATAATCGTAAATTATTTAGAATATTTTTCCAGCCTTTTCCCTTATCCCAACCAGGATGGTTTTTTATTTCTTCTTGAGCGTGTTTAGCTAAATCTAAACTAGCTTCTCTCGATTCCTTTAATTCTTCTGACTGTAGGCTTACCATTAAGTAAGCACTCATGACTATTTCCCACCATTTCTCAATTCGACTATAGTCAGTTACTCGAAAATCTGCCCAGCCTAATTCGTTTTTGCTTTGCTTTAATCCGTACTCCACCCAGTTTCTTAACCCGTATAAGTTGCCTACTTTCTTGTAATTTATCTTTGGTATTTTGGTCATAATATACCAAGTTGAGTTCTTGGGCAATGTTTCTTTGTTATCGGTCACTTCCCAATATCTAATTTCTTTTTTCTTTCCGAAAATAATCTCCCTTATGTATCTTTATTCTGTCTTGTCTGTTGAAAATACTCTCTCGAAATCTCGCCATTTATTGCATCTTACCCTTTGCCCTGATGGCAACCATACTCCGTGATTGCTGCGAATCGCCAGAACAAAGTCTAGTTTTTCTTCATTTAAAATACTAACAAAATTTTCCTCACTTTCACCCTACTCACTATCTGCTAATACTAGCTTGATTTTAAACCCCATCTCTTTCAGTTATTGAATGATCTCTCCTCCAATTTTTGGCTTACTTTTGTATTCATATCCTTCTTTTAATTTTTCTCGCAGCTTATAGACCTTAGCTATTAAAGGGAACGTCATTCCTCGAAATAATCCCCAGGCTGTTACAGCGACAATTCCGTTCTCTATTTTTCCCAGATTACCAATGTATTGTCTTTTGACATAATCGGTTGTCCTCCCTTTCTTTTTGTCTCCTGTTTCGTCGATAATAACAGTGATTTCTTCTCCATTTAACAGGTTTAAAACTATTTCTAATCTCCGCTCTTTTAATTCTTCTACTGACCAGGGCGACTCAGTTAAAAAATGATCTAAGCCTTCGGCATCTTCTCATCCTACTACTTTAGCGATCACTGGTAAAGTTTTTCTTTTTATATCTGAAATCATCCCCAGATGCAGATACTTAAAATATTCAAAGGTTCTGACTTCTGGAAATAAGTCTCGATCAGCTTCGCAGTAGTCATCAATAAATTTCACGGTTGGTTGGGCGCGACGTGGCTTAACCATATACCACCTCTTGATTTCAGGGCTTTTTTTCTATTCCATCTCACCTAAAGTCCCAGAAGAGCGATAAAATGTCGCTAAAGCTTTAATAAAAATTATGTTAAAAGTTATTTGACTCAATTAAAACTTATCCCTTAGGTGACAAATTATTGGCACTTAATAGCATAATTCTTTGAACGACTTTTTCAGCAGACCCCAAATAGAGATAATTCCCCAAGGGGCGATTATTGAAATTATCACTGAAACCAGAACCCACAGAATCCAAATTCAAGGAAGCAGTATCGGTTTTTCCTCCCCTCATACCTCTGGAGTTTCTCAATCCTCTCAATCGACCACTGCTACCAGTTTCTCCTCCTCACCGATGCAACCGATGCAACCGATGAAAATGGGCAATATGTCGATGAATTTTGCCCTCATGGAAATGCAAATGGGAGAGCTGAAATATGAGTATGGGAGACACAAAAACCGTCAGTAAAGTCCGATTTTGTAGTAGCTGTGGTCATCAGTTACAGCAATAGGCAGTCAGCTAGATATGTAAAACCTGTTTAGCTAAATCTATAACCCCTTTTGAAGCAAAATTCGGTTTATATTGGCTGAATTGACCCGCTTCTAACCAGATTCCCTGACAACGAGCGCACTTTTCGTACCAAATCGCGTGTTTATCGATGTCTAACATTCTCAACATCTGTTGACGACAATGGGGACAAGCGGAGACTGGCGATCGCTGTTTATTTCTTGGTTTAGTACATTTGTCTAGAGATTCCGAACCCTTAATCTGTTTCAATTTTTCCGCTTCTAAACGATCGAACCAGATTCCCTGACAATGATCACAGCGATCAACTTCTATCTGTCGGTAGATGACTTGGTGTAACTGTCCACTACATTTGGGACAACCGATGCACTTCATAAAAAAATTTGAGGAAATTTTTCTTTTGGGGGGATGTTACTAGACTAACCGATCGAGGGAAAATATAGGAATTTTTTTCGGGCATTTTTGGCTTTTATGGTAAGTAATCGGACAAAATTAACTTCTCAGACTAAATCCGTTTTTAATAGTGTGATTAACTCCCAATCGAACTTTAAAAACCCAGTTCTCACTCTCCTATACTTTTTCAACAGGATTTAGCATCAGAGGGGGAATATATCCCCGGTCTGGTTTTAATCTGAACTGAGGTTAACCACGGCTAATTCTAATGTTGTCCCTTCCTTTTTTAGCTCCTTTTTGCTAAAACTTAACACTTCATCCAGACAATCAATTACTACCGTATCCCCTTCCATAAAAGCTTGTTCGAGAATTTTTGTGGCTAAAGGATTCTCTAACTCCCGTTGGATAGCACGTTTTAAAGGTCGCGCACCGTAGGTAGGATCGTAACCAACAGTAACGATATGATCTTCTGCTGCCGCAGTTAATTCTAGATTGATTTTTTGTTCTGCTAATAATCTTTCCAGACGCTGTAATTGCAGACGAACAATGTAACGCAATTCTTCTTTTTTGAGGGTATGGAAAATAATTAAATCGTCGATACGATTCAAAAATTCGGGACGAAAATGACTCCGCAAAGCTGTTAAAACCCGTTTCCGCATCTCCTCATAATCGGCATCTTCGGAAACATTTAAAATATGGTCACTGCCAATATTACTGGTCATGACGATAATCGTATTCCGAAAATCCACCACTCGCCCCTGAGAGTCGGTAATGCGCCCATCGTCAAGCACTTGTAATAAAATGTTAAAAACATCGCGATGGGCTTTCTCCACTTCATCCAATAAAACCACAGAATAGGGACGACGACGCACCGCTTCCGATAGTTGTCCCCCTTCCTCGTAACCCACATAACCCGGAGGCGCGCCGATTAACCGCGAAACCGCGTGTTTTTCCATGTATTCCGACATATCGATGCGAACCATGGCTTCCTCGGAGTCGAACAGTAACCCCGCCAAGGCCCGCGCTAACTCGGTTTTACCCACTCCTGTGGGTCCCATAAATAGGAATGAACCAATCGGACGGGAGGGATCTTTCATTCCCGCGCGTGCGCGTCGAATCGCCGCCGCTACTGCCGTGACCGCTTCATTTTGTCCGACAACTTTTTTCTGTAAATGAGACTCTAATTCTAATAATTTTTGTCGTTCCGATTCCATTAAACGATTGACTGGAATTCCCGTCCAACGGGCAACTATTTCGGCGATATCGGCATCGGTGACTTGTTGTCTTAACAGGGTTGCCCCGGCAACTTGAATCGTTTCTAGTTCTTTTTCTTTTACTTCTAATTCCCCCTGTAAAATTTCTAGTTTGCCATACTTTAATTGGGCCGCTTTATTGAGATCATAAGCCCGTTCCGCCTGTTCCACCTGTAGGCGCAATTGTTCTTCTTCCTCTCGTAACAATTTAATTTCCTCGGCGATATGTTTCTCCGTTTGCCATTGGTCAGCGAGGGGCTTTTGTTTACTTTCTAATTCCTCAATTTCTTCGATAATTCTTTCTAAACGCTCTTGAAAAGCTCGATCTTTTTTCTCCTCTTTTTCTAAGGAGAATTTTTCCATTTGTAACTGCATTAAGCGACGATCTATCATTTCCAAATCGGCGGGTTTAGTGGTACTTTCTACCTCTAATTTGGCCGCCGCTTCATCGACTAAATCGATCGCTTTATCTGGTAAAAAACGATCGCTAATATAACGATGGGATAGGGTAGCTGCTGCCACTAGGGCCGAATCGGTAATTGTCACCCCATGATGCACCTCATAACGTTCTTTTAAACCCCGGAGAATTGAGATAGTATCCTCCACGGAAGGTTCCTTAATATAAACCTGTTGAAAACGTCTTTCTAAAGCGGGGTCTTTTTCAATATGATTGCGATATTCATCTAAAGTTGTCGCCCCAATACAGCGCAATTCCCCCCGAGCTAACATAGGTTTTAATAAGTTGCCCGCATCCATCGATCCCCCTTCCCTAGAACCCGCACCGACAACGGTATGCAGTTCATCGATAAAGAGAATAATTCGCCCTTCTGATTGGGTAACTTCTTTCATGACTGACCGCAATCTTTCCTCAAATTCGCCTCGATATTTTGCCCCAGCGATTAAACTTCCCATATCGAGGGAAATTAACTGACGATTTTTCAAAGATTCGGGAACATCTCCGTTAACAATCCTTTGGGCCAATCCTTCAGCGATAGCGGTTTTTCCTACCCCCGGTTCACCGATTAAAACCGGGTTATTTTTCGACCGTCGCGAGAGGACTTGTACCACCCGTCGAATTTCTTCATCACGACCGATAACCGGGTCTAATTTGCCTTCTTTGGCCGCTGCTGTTAAATCCCGGCCATATTTATCTAAAGCTTCGTATTTTTCCTCTTGATTGGGTTCAGTAACCTTTTGAGTACCGCGAATCGCTTTGATGGCTAATTCTAAATCTTGGGGGTCAAGATTGAAAGTGCGTAAACATTTCCGGCCCACCCTTTCATCTTCGGCAAAACCGACGAGAAGATGTTCGACGGAGATAAATTTATCTTGCCAACTTTCCCGGGATGCTTCCGCGCGATCGAGTAACAGATCAAGACCACGACCTAGGTATAATTGATCGACGATGGCCACTTTCGGCTGTCGGTTGGTGAAGACTTCTAGCTGTTGTTGCAGTCGGGGAATTTCTATATTAGCTTTTTGTAAAATCCGGGTGGCTAGACCGTTATTCTGCTCTAGGAGGGCAATAATAACGTGTTCCACCTCTAAGGTCTGATTTTTAAAGCGTCGCGCAATTTCTTGCGATTTAACGATCGAATCCCAAGCTTGTTCGGTAAATTTATTCGAGTCTGTGGGTTGCATTCTGCACCAATGAGGAAAGCCAGTGTCAGAGGTATAGTATAGCAAGGAGTCTCGATCAATCACAAAGTTCTAGGATCGACAAAAGCTCTGACTTGAAAGAGGGTGTAGGGTGTGGGGTGTAGGGTGTGGGGTGTAGGGTGTAGGGTGTGGGGAGAATAAATAAAAAAGTCTCCTATCTCCTATCTCCTGACTCCTATCTCCTGACTTGAAAATAGAAGCTGAAATAAGGCAAATTCGTCAATCATACTAAATCCGTTGAGTATAGGCCACATATCAGGAAAGGCACTCCTGGGAGTGGAGTGACTCTCAAATTATTACAGATGCGTCAGCGGCTGCGTGTAAGCATCCCACCGAAAAACTAATGCGCGGGGGGTTTGGGGGCGGCACTTCGACACATTTCGACAGGCTCAATGTAAAGGC
>NZ_JAPZSO010000244.1:0-29236 GCF_027531715.1 Microcystis sp. LE19-8.1F
GAATGTGAGACATGGAAAAAGCCTACTCGTTCCGATTTTACCCCACACCCGAACAAGAGTCGCTATTGCGGCGCACTTTGGGCTGTGTAAGATTGGTTGACAATAAGGCACTCCATCTCAGAACACAAGCTTGGTATGAAAAGCAAGAAAGAGTAGGCTACGCTCAAACTTCTTCAATGCTAACCGAGTGGAAAAAGCAAGAAGAATTAAACTTTCTCAATGAAGTAAGCTGTGTACCTTTACAACAAGGGTTAAGACATTTACAAACAGCTTTCACTAATTTCTTTGCTGGTCGTACTAAGTATCCCAACTTTAAGAAAAAACATCAGGGAGGAAGTGCCGAATTTACTAAGTCTGCTTTTAAAATTAAAGACAAACAAATCTATTTAGCTAAATGCACAGAACCTTTACCTATTCGATGGTCAAGACAAATACCAGAAAGCTGTGAACCAAGTACAGTAACAGTCAGATTACATCCTTCTGGACGTTGGCATATTTCAATTAGATTTGATGACCCAACAATTAAGCCATTACCAGTAACAGATAAAGCCATCGGAATTGACTTAGGAATTAGTAGCTTTGTGATTACCAGCGATGGAGACAAGGTATCTAATCCCAAGCATTTTAAAAAGCATTATCGGAGACTGCGAAGAGCATCGGAAAAGCCTTTCTAGGAAGAAACAATACTCAAAGAATCGGGAAAAGGCAAGAATCAAAGTAGCCAAAATTCACGCTCAAATCACCGATAGTAGAAAAGACCATTTACACAAGCTAACCACTCAATTAGTTCGTGAAAACCAAACGATTGTGGTTGAGAATTTAGCCGTCAAGAATATGGTCAAAAACCCGAAATTATCTCAGGCAATATCTGATGTAAGCTGGGGAGAAATCACCCGACAATTAGCCTATAAATGCCGTTGGTATGGGAGAAACTACATCGAAATAGATAGATGGTTTCCTAGCTCTAAAAGGTGTAGTAATTGTGGGTATATTGCTGAGAAAATGCCGTTAAATGTTCGAGAATGGGATTGTCCAGACTGTGGGACTCACCATGACCGAGATATTAACGCAAGTAAAAATATTTTGGCCGCAGGGCTTGCGGTGTCAGTCTGTAGAGCGACCTGATGACCAGAACAGAGTAAATCTGTTAAGGCAGGTGCGGAACCCCGCAAGGGAAAGAAGCAGAAACCGTTCGGCTGAGCTCACGGCCGAAGCCTAAATCGTGAGGTTTGGGAATCACCGTCCGTTTACGGCGGTGAGGATGTCAAGAGTGATGGGGTGCGTCAAGTTGCTCTTCCAAGGCACAATCCAATTAAGGCATTTACAATGGGTGGAATTGTTCAAGATGCTGGTTTGACAGTCGCAGAATTTCGTAAACTATTATGAGTGCGATGCCAAAGGCACTGCGTAGCAGATCGCCTCGCCCGTAGGTTGGATTGACCCAAGGAAACCCAACATCAATCAACTCATAACAGAGTGCGATGCCGAAGGCACTGCGTAGCAGCACGCCGATCTTATAGAGTGTGTTAATGAAGTGAACGCACCTTATCTAATGTTCAAAATCCGTGGGTTACGCTAACGCTAACACAGGCTACATCATATTCGATCGCCAAGATTAAGTGATTGCCAAACACACCCTATCAATTCAAAAGAGCGAGATCGTTGAGGTTAAAATGGAGAAGGCAGTCAATGGGGCAAGGCTATGACAGTTCGGCAAAGGCGTTACAGCAAAGAGGAGATGGCTCGTCGGGGGAAAGAACTCTACGAGTCTGGCATTCGGCAGCAAGTCGAAGCGGGTAATGAGGGTAAAATTATCGCGATCGACATCGAAACCGGAGATTTTGAGGTTGATGAAACGGTCGTAGCTGCAACCAATCGGCTATTTGAGCGTAACCCTGATGCCCAGCCTTTTGGAATTCGGATTGGACACCGTGCCGTGTATCACTTTGGTTCGCGGAGCTTAAAGAAGAATTCATGATACATGGAGTCTTGTTTGATTTTTACACTGCAACAGTCATTTGGGATGGGCAATATCGCGAGGTTGATATCGCAGCATCAGAGACAGAGCCGTTGCTCGGAATGGCGATGCTCTACGGTTATCGATTGCAGGTGGATAATGTTGAGGGCGGTATCGTTGAGATCAAAGCATTGTGATCCCATTAAGAAGTGCGATGCCGAAGCCACTGCATAGCAGATCGCCGATCTTGTAGTGGACTGTTTCAGCTAAAATAGGGCAATAGATTTCGGCTTAAAGTCTTAGATTATAGAATTTCTAGCATTTTTCTAATACACCAAATTAGCTGAAACAATCCACTACTGAATATACAGCCCTGAGAGCAGAGATCCTTCAGGCTGATAATATTTGCCTATTACCTATTGGGTGTAGGCAGGTAAGTCTTGACTCATTTGATTTAAGTTGCTGGCAATGGCTTTCATCGTCATAAAAGCCGAGCTAAAGGCGATTAGCTCATTTAAGGGATAACTTCGACTCTCAACCCGCAAGCTCAGTAACTGCTTCTCAAGAGATTCAATTTCTTCGATGAGCAATCCTAACTTTGGTGGGTTGAGAATTACCTGGGCAGCGATCGCCTCAGCAATTTCATCAAAAGCGATCGCAGTCTTTTTTGCAATCGCTTGTAATTCAGGTAAAAACTTTTGTCGTATCGGTTCAGGAAGCGGTTGCTGTAGCCCATCTTGTAAAGCATCCAGTTGAGCCGAGAGTTTTTGTTCGTAGCCCATGGAGAAATTCCAAAAATTTTTGTTTTTAGTTGCTAAAACTGTGGAAATTTGTTCGAGACTGGCAATCTTAACCGAGGCTGGATGTTGGGCGATCGCCACTGTGATGGCCTGCTTCAGTTGGGCGATATCTGACGGTGGTATCGTATCCTGAAAATAGCCCGTCAGCAGTTTTTGATATAGCTGTCCCATTTTCTTAAAAGTCACAGAAAAATCTGTTTCCAGTTGGTTTGTAGCCGATTTTGTCATAAATACAGTGGTCAGCAACACCCCCAGAAACGCACCTACGGGAACTGAAATCAGTGCGGCCCAAATTCCTTGCTCGAAAAAAGGAAAAATATCCTTCCCGATGGCATCGGCTGCTACAATCGCACCGATGCGAGCGATGGGCGTAAACCCCAGCCAAGCACAACTGAAGTAGGCGAAAAAATAAGCCAGACTGCTACTAAAAGGATTATAACCAAAGGACTTGACCAACAGGTAAATACAGAGAATCGTCAAACTCAAGGAAACAGTGGCCGCCCAACCGATTGCGATCGCTCGCCCCCTTGTCGGTTGAATGACAGTGACCACTGCACCTATGATCACAATATCTGCCACTTTTTCGTAAGCAGAAGGATAGGGAAACTCGATGTGACGAATAATAGCCAGTAACAAACCAATAACCACGCCAAGACTGACAATTTCTCTCAGGCGTTTTAGGGATATAGGGGCCCATTTGGGAAAGGTAATCAGGTGTCTTCGTCTGAAAGTTGCAGTTACTTTCGTTTTATCGATTATCCTGCCTCCTAATCCCTCGCATTGTTGGATAAATCGAGATACAAGTTCAATAAATTGATAAAACTGTAGTGATTCTTGAACATCATACTGGTCAATCTCTCCACTTGTTCGGAGATGATCAAGTTTACCCCCAATATTCCCTAAATCTTCTTCTAATTCTCTAAGGTAAGGGGTAGCTAAGATTTTTTTGGCGTTACTCAGATCCCTCAAGCTATCAAAGCTGTCGGTAAGATGAGTCGCCAATTGGTTTAATTCATCACTGAACTGATGCACTAAATTTTGTTCATGCTTTTCGCCCTTAAAAGCCATCAGATCAGCTAATTGTCGAGTCAATTGGTTCTGAATTGCCAAGATTTCACTCCAATTTTCTGCCACCAATCTCTCACTACCGAATTCATGGGTTGCTTTTGTGAGTATTGAAAGGCTAGTTTGTGTTGATTTTTTAATCTGATTGAGTAAGTTAAGCTCGTTCTGCTCAATAGAAAGAGGATAATCCCGCTCGTCGACCTCAGTTTTTAGGTAGCGATCGAGGATTTTTTGGAACAAGCGCGGTATATCTTGAAGGATTCCCATCAAGTTCCGGTTGAGATCGGATCGAGTATTCTGGGGCCAAAATAGTAAGGCCACAGCAATTCCCACAGCGATTCCGATCCAGTTATCGATCAGGCGCGACCGCAAATAGAGCCAGATATCTTGTTGTGCTGATGTTCCTACCACTCTCATGGCAATTAAAGCGCCCAGTAGTGTGGCTTGGGAATAAGCGGCTTGCCATCGGTAAGTTTCACAGATCAGGGCGGCTAAAATGTAGGTGAGAGAGGGAATGACAAAAAAACTTGAGCCTTGGATTCCGTAGGCGTTCACCAGGATAGCGGCAATGATTCCCCCCAAAGCACTTCCCCCCAAACGCCCCAAACCTGCCGCAATCGCACCTCCCATCGATGGCTCAATCAGTACAGAGACATACCCAAAGACGGGATAGACAAAGTTGTCTAATACATTTCCTCGGTGCCAAAAGAAACTCGTTAAGAGAGCAGCACCCAGGGAAAATTTCAATCCCTGTCTGATCATTAGCCCGTTTTTACTGTCCAAGGTATCTCTATATCCTTTTTCGACTACTCATTGTTACCCATTAATCGCTCGCTCAATCCCATATAAAATTAGTGCCAAAAACGTCACCAACCAAAACCAAAGCTGAGGAGGCTCACTATGGATCAAGATGACTAAAACAAAGGCTGCGGCGATAATCCACCACTTAAACCACCAAGTCCACCATTGAGAACGTCTTTTCGGATTTTCCATAAGTACCTAAGCAAAATTAATTACACATATCTAACCACCTCTTGCCTCTTGCCTCTTGCCTCTTGCCTATCTTCACTAGGAAATTAATTTTGCACGACTACTTATTAGGTTTAACCGTTTATTCTAGTCGTTGTTTCTTTCAGCTACTTACGCTCGCAAGATTGTGGTTAACGATCGTACACCCCTGTAATCCAGCGAAAAGCAGGGGTTATATAACTCACCAAAGAACGCTCTTCTACCACGGCATGGACATCTGCGGTAGTCCCGTTGGTAATTGTTTGGGGCGCTCCCTTGGCTTGGGTCCAGTAAAAACCACTCGGTGTATTGCGATCAACCTTCAGGGCTAAAGTGGCTTTGATAACACTTGCATTGACGGGTATAGGCTTATCGCGATCGTCTTCATCTCTACCCAGAAACAGCTTGCTGGCGAGTTCATGACTTCCGACTATATTTGCCAGTTCTGCCACAGTTACCGGCTGCTGATCGACGGTAATTACCTTAGCGACGATACCCCCATAGCGTTCGCGATCATAGAGATCGGGAACGACTTCTACTTCCTTGCCCGGTTCTAATCGTTTGGCATCACCACTCTTAAACAATGCCACCACGTTGGTCTTGGCCTTTAGATTGGAGACTTCTAACGTACCTATGCGCCCCCCCGGAGCCAGGACTTCCCCCGGATTAACAGATAAGTCTAAAATCTGGCCGTTGTACAGACTCACTACATTTTTGTTGGCTTGAATAGTGGTTCTTAACGTATTAATCTCTCGTTGCTGGTCAGCGATCGCATTGTAACGAAGAATATCACTGGCTGTATCTTGCAGGTCTATTTGCCGTTTTTCTGTGTTTAGTATATTATTCTGTGCCGTCAATGCGTTCATCTGCGCTCGCAGGCTTTCATCAACCCCCTTCAGGCGGTCGAGTTCTATTTGGACGCGATTGATACTATTAGAAGCCTCTAGATTATTGAACTGAAATAAATAGGAGGGAAAATCTAGCTTGGCGACAGCCCCCTCTTCGATAAGTTTATCGTAGGCGGCTAGTCTTTCATCCGTTGAGTTCTGGAAATTTTTAAGATATCGAGCATGGGAGAGATAGGCTTCTCGCTGTTTTTGATTACTGGATAATTGAACTTGAAGTGCTTTAATCTGAAGCTGATTGGCCTTTTGCTGGCGATCTATTGAGGCTGCATTCAATTGGCGACGACTCACTTCAATAGAGTCAACTCTTTTATCCTGCTGCTTGAGATCTGCTAGTCTATCCTTTTTATCTTTTAATTCTGTTTCTAATTCAGGAAACTCTAAAGTTGCCAGTAATTGCCCTTTTTTGACAGAATCTCCCGGTTGAATCAGGAGGGTTAACACCCGCCCACCTTGACGGGGTTCGATATTAACAATAGAACGAGGAATCAAAATGACCGCTCGTCCTTGAACAGGAGTCGGAATCTTGCCAACTATCGCCCAATAACTCAGTCCTCCGAGCAAAAGACCCACCGGCATTAAGCGCAGGATTATCTCCCCTAATCTTCCTGTTGGCTCCGAATATTTAAACGGTTTTTCCGAATCAATTTTAGGATCAATTCCCGTTTTTATTTGCTTATTATCCTGACCTTCTATCCTAGCCTGCGTTGTTTTCTTCGCACCCATATCTGGCTGCTGATGATTCTGATCAGACATAGATTCGGCTTGATTTTTTGCCATTGTACTGAAATGAGTAAAAATCACTTAATTTGTAACATGATAAACATTCAGAGGATATTACTTTAGACTAGGAAAATCCCCTGAAAAAATCGCTCAAGCTATTTTTGAGATATGATAACTAGGCTACCTCGAAAGATTTACCGAAGGCTCAAACCTTTAAAATTTCCTGTAAGAAACCTAATAAAGTAGTACTCTTGGTGCGAGCTAAAACAACCTAACAGGTATCAAGTGTTTGAGTCCAACACTCCGACTAGAGAGATAATCTATCGAAAGAGTTTACACCATTCCAGCTTTTAACTTACATAAGGCGTATAGTCTCATTGTAACCGTTCAGGGGGGGGGATGTCAAGCCGCCAGTGGCATTGACTCTGTGGAAGGACTCTCCTGGGGCAGCAGAGAAGGAGAAGCACTGCCTTTCCTAGGGGCGCAAATCGCTTCGGTCATGAATTCACAGGGCTACCTCCCCTGCGCCAATTCCTGGTATCAACCGTAGGTGCTTCTCATCCATGCCTCTTAGATTACCAGATTTCGTCCCCCCCCTGAACGGTTACAATTTATCAGCGTTTTCTACCTGTTTGTCGCCGGTGATACCGTTGATGAACTAGGCGATAGCTAACAAAATAGGTTATCGTAGCAAATACCGTCGCTGATAGTAAGCAACCAAAAAACAGGGTCAAAAGAAATTGGCCGCCAGAACTAGCTAACTTTTCGGTGAAGCTTTGATTAGTTTGAAAAATGTCGCCCAAATTCGCTCGCCCGCTTTGACCAAGAATAAACTCTCCTAATCTATAATTAAACAGGAAAATTGGCAGATCGGTCACGGGATTGCTGATATAAGTACCCGCAGCAGCGGCAATTTTGTTGGCACGAAATAGGGTAGCTAAAAAGATAGCGATGATGATTTGAAGGCCCATCCACGGGAAAAATCCCGAAAAAACTCCCAAGGCAAAACCCCTGGCAATTTCCCTAGGATGTCCTTGTAATCGCATTAAGCGAATATACCAATAGCGCAAAAATCGCAGTAAGCGATTACTCGAATATTTGCGGCTTTTTCTCGCTTTTAATGACCGTGAGCGCATATTTTCGGGCATAAATGCTGACAAAATTGATACCGACTTCAATTTTAGCAAGGAGTGATTAAGAGATGTTAAACACAGGGGATACGATCGCCGCCATCGCTACGGCGATCGTTCCAGAACAGGGTAGCATCGGTATTGTCCGTTTATCCGGTAGTGAGGCAGTGGCGATCGCTCGTTGCCTTTTTCATAGCCCCAATCGTCAAAAATGGCAAAGTCATCGTCTTCTCTACGGTTATATCCGACATCCCCAAAGTCAAGCAATTATCGATGAAGCTTTGCTGTTGCTCATGTTAGCGCCCCGCTCTTTCACCCGCGAGGATGTGGTGGAATTTCACTGTCATGGCGGCATTATGCCCGTACAACAGGTGTTACAGTTATGTCTAGAAAATGGGGCGCGTTTGGCCCAAGCGGGGGAATTTAGCCTGCGTGCCTTTCTTAACGGCAGAATTGACCTAACTCAAGCCGAAAGCGTCGTCGATCTCGTTGGGGCGCGTTCTCCCCAAGCGGCACAATTTGCCCTCGCCGGTTTACAGGGGAAACTCGCTCAACCGATCCGCCATTTGCGCGCCACCTGTCTCGATATTTTGGCTGAAATTGAGGCCCGTATTGACTTTGAAGAGGATTTACCGCCCTTGGATCATGAGGCGGTTCTCCATAGCATAGAACAGGTTTTTTGTCAAGTAAATTTAATTTTAGCTACTGCCGAGCGCGGGGAATTGCTGCGTAGTGGTCTGAAAGTGGCGATCGTGGGGCGGCCGAATGTGGGTAAATCCAGTTTGTTAAATGCTTGGAGTCGGAGCGATCGAGCGATTGTCACCGATTTACCCGGCACTACCCGCGATATCGTCGAATCTCAGCTAGTTGTGGCGGGAATTCCCGTACAAGTCCTCGATACGGCAGGAATTCGCTCGGCCAGCGATCGAGTCGAACAAATTGGGGTGGAACGTTCCCGTCAAACGGCCCGGTCTGCTGATTTAGTTCTCTTAACCGTCTCGGCAGAGTCCGGATGGACCGAGGAAGATGAGGAAATTTATCTCTCTGTCAGCGATCGCCGATTAATTTTAGTGATTAATAAAATTGATTTAGCCAATCCTGAAACAGTAATTTACCCAGCAGAAATTAAGCGAGTTGTCAAGCTGTCGGCCGCCCAAAATCAGGGTATTGAAGACTTAGAAAAAACTATTATTAATGCTGTCCAAAATCAAGAATTACAGGCGGCTAATTTGGATTTAGCCATTAATCAACGACAAGCGGCCGCTTTAACTACGGCGAAAATTGCTTTGCAACAGGTCAAAAAAACAATTGACCAAAATTTACCTTTTGATTTTTGGTCGATCGATCTGCGTACTGCCATTCAATCCTTAGGAGAAATTACCGGCGAAGAAGTGACTGAATCGGTACTCGATCGCATTTTTAGCCGTTTTTGTATTGGTAAATAAGCAATGAGGAAATCTGGTCAACCAGAAACAAGGTTTTATCCTTTTGTGTTGGGTTAACTGTAGTTTTGTTGAGGATTAGAGAGATCAGATATTACTGGAAAAAAATACTTTCCACCCAGCCGTAATAATGGCACTCCCCAAAAGGATAATCAATGTCCAGACCTGATTTTTTTGGGTTCCCTCTACCGATATTAGCCGATTGTCGATGCCTTCGATTTTCCCGTCTAACACTTTAATATCCCCTTTGAGATCAGCTATTCCTATTTCTACTTTTGTCAAGCGTTCATCAATCTTATCGAATTTTTGACTAACTTCCTTGATACTGTCTTTAATTTCTTTAAGGACGACATCCAGGGAATAAGTGACAGTTTCGTTAGACATTGGCTAAACTCCTATACTGCATCTGGTTGGATATAATTTTATCTTAGTCTAGGCTTTAAGAAAATTTTCTTTCAGGAGCGATTAACTGTAGTCTTGTTGAGAATTAGAGAACTCAGATATTACTGGAAAAAAATACTTTCCAAGCAGCCGTAATAATGGCACTTCCCAAAAGGATAATCAATGTCCAGACCTGATTTTTTTGGGTTCCCTCTACCGATATTAGCCGATTGTCGATGCCTTCGATTTTCTCGTCTAACACTTTAATATCACCTTTGAGATCGGTTAATCCTATTTCTAGTTTGGTTAACCGATCTTCTACCTTGTCAAATCTTTCGTTAACCCGCTTCTCAAGCGAGTCGATCTTTCCCTCAATCCTTGTGAGGACAGCTTCTAGGGAATAAGTAACAGTTTCGTTAGACATTGGGTCAACTCCTATACTGCATCCGGTTGGATATAATTTTATCTTAAGTCTAGGCTTTAAGAAAATTTTCTTTCAGGAGCGGTTAACTGTAGTCTTGTTGAGAATTAGAAAGATCAGATATTACTGGAAAAAAATACTTTCCATCCGGCCGTAAAAATGGCACTCCCCAAAAGGATGATCAATGTCCAGACCTGATTTTTTTGGGTTCCTTCCACTGATTTTAGCCGATTGTCGATGCCTTCGATTTTCTCGTCTAACACTTTAATATCCCCTTTGAGATCGGTTAATCCTATTTCTACTTTTGTCAAGCGCTCATCAATCTTGTCAATCTTCCCCTCAATCCTGGTTAGGACAGCTTCTAGGGAATAAGTAACAGTTTCGTTAGACATTGGGTCAACTCCTATACTGCATGTGGTTGGATATAATTTTATCTTAAGTCTAGGCTTTTTGGCATTCCTTACCCTATAGTTAACTTCACTTCTGTACAACCACTGAGATAGTGTTAGGTGAAAACTTCGCTACTTTCTTGTCACTCGATCGAATCTAAAACCTAATTGGTTAAGCTAAAAGCTTTTAGGTACTTAGTTTCTAGACTTTATAACCCTAACTGCCAATTTTTTCGGGAACTTCCTAACATCCCATTCATCTTAAAGCCTAGATTCCGCCTGGAAAAAGGAGGAAATCCAGAGGAGTTTCCGGCTTTTTTCCTAGCCCTCTCGGTTTTCTTTTGGTTTGACACTCCCATCGCACTCATGCGAGGGATTCTTCGTTCACGGGGAGATGCCTTGCAAAAGCAGTGCCTTTACTTGGTCTTACTCTCCCTCCAGAAGCAGTAGCGGTATGCCCTACCGCCAAAATTCGTAAACCTTCGTCTCGAATATTCTTAGCGGCATTGATATCTCTATCGTGGGTTTCTCCACACTTAGGACATTGCCAACTACGAATATCTAAGCTTAAACTATCCAGACGATTTAAACAGTTACTACAAGTCTTAGAGCTAGGAAAAAATCTGTCAACTTCTATATAGATTTTTCCTTCCCATTCAGCCTTGTATTTTAACATGGTACAGAATTGACCCCAACCAGCATCACTAATTGATTTGGCTAGTTTCTGGTTTTTGACCATGGTTCTGACTGCCAGATTTTCTACCACTATGACTTGGTTTTCGTCAACTAATTTACGACTTAGTTTGTGCAGAAAATCTTCACGACAACGAACAATTTTAGCGTGAACTTTAGCAACTTTAACTCTAGCTTTATTTCGGTTGTTAGACCCTTTTTGCTTGCGATTAAGTTTCTTCTGTCTCCTCGCTAATCTCTGTTCGTACTTACGATAGTATTGAGGATTCCCGTGTTTAGTCCCATCTGATGTAATAGCAAAATGGGTTAGTCCAACGTCTATCCCAACAGCTTTTCCTTCTGTTAATTTTTCGGGTAAATCCTGACCATCATCATAAAGACAAGATGCGAAATATTCTCCTGATGGATTAACTGAAACCGTAACAGACTTTAAGTCTCCCTCTGGTGGCCGTGAAACTTGGCAATAGACTTCACCAATTTTAGGTAATACCAGAACATCATTTTTTAACTTACAGTGCTGAGGAAATCTAATCGACTGCCTATTTTGCTTTTTCTTGAAGTTAGGATATTTAGCTCGACCTTCAAAAAAGTTAAGGAAAGCACTAGAAAGATTTAAAGCTGCTTGTTGTAATACCTGCGATGGTACTTCGCTTAACCACTCATACTCTTTTTTTAGGGAAGGCAGCTGCTTAATTATTTCGTTTCTGCTTAATCCTTTTCCAGTTTGCTTGTAAGTTTCGGATGTTAAGTTTAGAGCGTAATTGTAAAACCATCTAGCACAGCCAAACGACTTGGCGAGCAAAACTGATTGTTCGCTTGTCGGATAGATTCTGTACTTGAATGCTTTTAACATTTTGCTTATCAAACTATATTTACTATGGTAAGCTATGCAAGGCTAAACTGTCAAGGATTTAATCGTGCTTCGCTGTTTTATATTGGTCGGGGTTTCATCCCGTCAGTACGAGGGTCTTCACCCCGACATCTGTGATAAATTGGGTTATGCGTGCAAAGGAGTGAGCGAGTGACGTTTAGCATCGAACCAAAAATTATCAATCCGCCCAAAAACCGTCATGATTATCAATTGTCGGAAGTAATTCGCTATCGTGCTTGGGTAGAGATTGATCGATCGGCCTTACAACAAAACGTGCGAAAAGTCAAGGCCTTATTAGCCCCAAAAACGGAACTAATGGCGGTAATTAAAGCCGATGCTTACGGACACGGGGCAGTTAAGGTGGCTAACAGCGTTTTAGAAGCTGGAGCGCAGTCTTTAGCCATCGCGACTATCGGGGAAGGTATCGAACTACGCGAAGCGGGAATCGTTGCCCCAATTATGATTTTAGGAGCAGTGAACACCCCGGAAGAAGTGGCAGCCTTAGCCCATTGGCAATTGCAACCCACCCTGGTGCAAATCGAACAGGTACAAATTTTTGCCACCGTGATGAGACGCTTAGAACAGCGGCTGCCGGTTCATATCAAACTAGATACGGGGATGTCTCGCTTAGGTACACCATGGCAAAACGGCACAAAATTCGTCGAACAGGTTTTAGAGGCTCCTAACCTGAAAATTGCCAGTATATACTCCCATTTTGCCACAGCTGACGATCCCAATCCCGAGATCATGCAGTTACAACGGCAAAGATTCCAACAAGCGATCGCCGAGTTAAGATCAAAAGGTTATCATCCCCCCTGTCTGCATTTAGCCAACTCTGCCGCTACCCTAAGCGATCGATCTCTGCACTACGATCGAGTTAGAGTCGGATTAGCTCTCTACGGTCTTTATCCCGCCGATCATCTCACCGATAAAGTCCCTTTGCAACCGGTGCTACAAGTAAAAGCGCGCATTGCCCAAGTCAAAACCATTGCCGCCGGCTCCGGAGTGAGTTATGGTCATCAGTACATAGCCGCAAAAGATACTCGTATTGCTGTGGTCGGTATCGGTTACGCCGATGGAATTCCCCGCAATCTCTCCAATCGTTTAAAAGTATCCCTGAGAGGACGTTTAGTACCCCAAATCGGCGCGATAACCATGGATCAGTTAATGATTGACGTGAGCGAGATTCCAGAGGTAAAAACAGGGGAAATCGTCACACTTATCGGTAAAGACGGCCCGCAGTGCATCACCGCCGACGATTGGGCGCGGGATTTAGGTACGATATCCTGGGAGATTCTCTGCGGTTTTAAGCATCGTTTGCCGCGAATTACTATTAGCAAAGGCTAATTAGGGTTTGCGGCAAAAAGTTTTTCGGTGGGGGCAGGGTGTGGGGTGTAGGGTGTAGGGTGTAGGGTTTTAGCGATTTTGAGGGGGTCAATTACCTAATTTTCAGGGAAAAAGTCCCGGAATTTTCCACCCGATCACTCCCATATCTGGTACTTTTTGGAAACCAAAAAGTCTAAAAGTCTTACCCAACAAGGTTTTCACATTTATTGAGCAAGCCCTAATTATGGCGGTGATCTTAAAAAATGTCAATTGGCGGCAATTCTTACTGTTGACTGGTGAGATGTGTAATTAATTTTGCTTAGGTGCTTACCGCTGCCAAGTGCGATCGCTAATTGCTAGGCTAGATTAGGGGATGAATTCTCCAGTGCTTTAGGTTAAAATAAACAGGGTTAATCGACGGCAACTGATTAGTTTTACCCTAGAGGCAGCGATGACTATAAGCAAAGATCTACCCTTACCCCCCGGCAGTTTCGGATTACCCCTATTAGGAGAAACAATCGCTTTTTTGACCGATGGGGATTTTGCCAGTAAACGTCATAATAAATATGGTCAACTTTTCCGTACTCATATTTTTGGCAGTCCCACGATTATTTTATCCGGTACCGAAGCTAACCGTTTTCTCCTCAGCAACGAGAATAAATACTTTGCGGCAACTTGGCCTAAAAGTACCAAAACTCTCCTCGGCAGCGCATCTTTAGCGGTGCATACGGGAGATGTTCACGCTTCCCGTCGTCGTTTAATCTATCAAGCTTTTCAACCCCGCTCCCTAGCAAGTTATATCCCTACGGTAGAAACAATTACCGCTCACTATTTAGAGCGTTGGCAAACCGCAACAACCCTGTCATGGTATCCTGAATTAAGAAACTATACTCTCGATATCGCCTGTAAATTATTTGTCGGTCTTGACGATGGTTCTGCTACCAAATTAGGAGAAGCTTTTGATACTTGGTGTGCGGGACTATTTACCCTTCCCATTCCCCTTCCCTGGACAGCTTTCGGCAAAGCATTACGCTGTCGAGAAGAATTACTGGAAGCCATAGAAACTATCATTTTAGAAAGAAAAAAAAATGATGACTTAGGCCAGGATGCTCTGGCTATCCTTTTACAAGCTAAAGACGAAAACGGTCAAAGTTTATCCCTAGCGGAATTAAAGGATCAAGTGCTATTATTACTCTTTGCTGGTCATGA
Source organism: Microcystis sp. LE19-8.1F (assembly GCF_027531715.1). Classification (NCBI taxonomy): domain Bacteria; kingdom Bacillati; phylum Cyanobacteriota; class Cyanophyceae; order Chroococcales; family Microcystaceae; genus Microcystis; species Microcystis sp. LE19-8.1F. The sequence continues at coordinate 14,321 of NZ_JAPZSO010000244.1, forward strand.
AACTTTAACCTCTGCTATCGCCACTTTCTGCCTACAAATGGCACTGCATCCCGATATTTTTCAGCTTGTCCTTGAGGAAATAACTAATTTTGATCTATCCACTCCTTTAAGCGTTGATACCCTCAAACAGATGACCTATTTAGATCGCGTTTTAAAGGAAGTTTTACGTTTTACTCCCCCCGTGGGAGGAGGATTCCGTCGGGTAATAGAAGACTGTCAATTTAACGGTTATCATTTGCCGAAAGGATGGGTAGTGCAGTATCAAATCAGCAATACCCATAAAGATAATAATATTTATTCCCATCCTGAAACCTTCGATCCCGATCGCTTTTTAGCCGAGGAAAAACCCTACGGATATATCCCCTTTGGTGCGGGATTACGCGAATGTATAGGCAAGGAATTCGCTCGTTTAGAGATGAAAATTTTAGCCGTCCGTTTAGTAGAAAAATACGATTGGCAATTACTCCCTAATCAAGATCTCACCCTCACCACTATCCCCACTCCCCATCCTCGCGACGGTTTACAAGTCACCTTTAAACCCCGTTAACCAGTTAGGATAAAAAAACTTTAAAAACAGTTTAACGTTTTTCTCGGAGCCGTGAAATTTATTTCACGGCATTTATTGACCGAACAGAGGTTAATCGGCAGCGGGTAAAGCTTTCGATAATTCTCCATTTTGCTGATGATTTGGTCTATCAAATTCGAGAACTAAGTAACGAATTAAACGCGCTAGGGATTTTTGCAGTAAACCTTCAGCAATTTTTTGTCCCATCTGTTGGGTTTCTGGTTTAGCGATTAGTTTAGTCATCACTGGCACCATAGCCATGGCATCGAATCCTTTCGTTTCTTGTAAAATAGTAAAGATGTTGCGAAGATGCTCAAAACTCTTGGCATCACCTAACAATTCTGGGGGAGTTTCTTGTACCGCTAAACCCACCTGTTGCCGGAAATTAACTGTGAGATTAAACCAAGTGCGACGGCCGAAGTTATCGAGCGCATTGACTAACTCATTAACTAATTTTTCGCGGATAAATATACCCCTGTCTGAAAGGAGAAAATCTAACGCTTGATCGGTCACTTTCTCGAAGTTAAAATCATTAGAATCTTTAGCATTACGCAAGAGATTTTCTAAACGATTCCAGCGAAAAGTACCGTCTTTAAACAATAAATCTCGCAGGGAATCTCGCAACTCCGTGGAAGGATCGGTGAGCAGACGTTTAGCAATATAAGGATAGGCTTTACTCAGTACCTTAAAATTAGGATCGATGCCAATCGCTATTCCCTCTAAAGTCACCATCGAGCGAATAATCAGGGCATAATAGGCAGGAACTCGAAAGGGAAACTCATACATCATCGCCGACATTTTATCGGTGATACTTTTAAAGTTTAATTCTGCCACACTCGCCCCCAAAGCATTACCGAAAACTTCCGAAAAAGCGGGAACAATTGGCTCTAAATTGGTAGTTGGTGACAGGAAGTCTAACTTAACGTAATCCTTGGCCAAAGACTCAAAATCCCGGTTGACTAAATGCACCACCGCTTCGATTAAACCGTAGCGTTGATAGGGTTCAATATTGCTCATCATGCCGAAATCAAGATAAGCTAATTTACCGTCGGGAGTCGCTAATAAATTACCCGGATGGGGATCCGCATGGAAAAATCCGTGTTCAAGTAATTGACGCAAAGAACACTGCACCCCCACATTAACTAAGTGGGTGGCATCAATACCCTGGGACTGAATTTCTTTGATATTAGTTAATTTTGTGCCGTCCACCCACTCCATGGTTAAAACCCGTCTCCCGGTATATTTCCAGTAGATTTTGGGGATGTAAATTTCGGCAATATGACCATAAAGTTGAGCGAATTTTTCGGCGTTTTGTCCTTCGTGAAGATAATTAATTTCTTCAAAAATGCGACTGGCTAATTCGTCGGTAATTGCCACTAAATCGGAGCGAAGTCTTTTAACATTAATTTTCGCCCAACTCGCCAAACTACGCATGATATACACATCTAAAGTTATACAGCGAATCAAATCGGGACGCTGTACTTTAACGGCGACTCTCTCTCCGGTTTTTAATTTACCTTTGTAAACTTGTCCTAGGGAAGCGGCCGCTATGGGATTGGGGGATAATTCTGCATAAATTTCTTCAGGAGAATAACCTAATTCTTCTTCGATAAAACGATAGGCAATTTCGTTAGGAAAAGAGGGAATTTGATCCTGGAGAGTGGTTAATTCTTCTAAATATAAAGGCGGTACTAAATCAGGCCGGGTAGAGAGAGCTTGACCGATTTTAATATAGGTTGGTCCCAATTTGGTCAACATTTCCCGCAATTGTACGGCCCGTCTAATTTCATTTTTCGGCGATTTTCCCCGCAGTTTATCCCACCAGATACCGATGACAAAAGATAAAACCGGCAGGGCAATTTCGATTAATCTCCCCACAACGTCTAGAGGTCGCCGACGGTAATAGTCGTTAATAACTTGGGGATTGTAGCGCCAACTCTCGGCTACGTTGTCATCCATGGGGCCAATATCTTCCCGATGTTCTTCGGGAATATGGACGGGCTGCACTTCAACAGTAATCGGTTCTGGGGTTTGCGTCTCTGGGGAGATCATCTGTTCGGACATAGTTCGGTGGCGGGGCAGGGTGATTTGTAAACTATTGTAACAAGTATCGGCTTTCTGCCCGATCTTGTTTCTGTCTCCCCGGTTCTCTGCTCAGGTTCGTCTTCAACTTTACCCGGGGGTTATTCGGTATTTTTGACGATTTCGAGGCTGATACTGCCCTGATTATCCCGAATGTGATTGTCAAAAAATAGCGCGGTAATTTGGCTGGTTTCTAGGACTTTGTTAAATAAACAAGGGACGGCTGACCGATAACTAAATTTACCGCTAAGTAGCTGGTTATAATTAAATTAAAAATGGATTTTAGGTTCGATCCCCCCTGCCCCCCTTGATAAGGGGGGTGCCGATAGGCGGGGGGATCCCCCCTCAATCCCCCCTTGATAAGGGGGGTGTCTGATAATTTTTAACGCCTACCTACTTAATAATCCGAGGTTAAATTGGCTAAGTTAATCATTACTATTGCCTCTCAAAGTATTCTACGATAGCTCTCGCTATCGATTCTGCACCATCTTTAGCCAGTTTAACCTTTAATCTGGGCGGTTGGGGAGCTTGGCGTAAAAAGTCCCAATTACCTTGAAAAAATTCTTCACTGCTAATAATTTGATGATCACTATAATCTTGGATTCCAGCCAATAAAATCGCTGATTCGGCAAAACCTTCTCGCATCAGAGAAACAATCGGAACCTCTAATTTTAAAGCCTCGGCAAAGGTACTATATCCCGGTTTGGAAATAATTCGATCGCACAGGGGCATAAAATCCACGGGACGATAGGTCCGATCTGATTGATCCTGTAGGCGGATTAAATTGGGCAATTCGGGCGCGTTTTTTTCAAAAGTGATAAATTGCCAATCGGGAAAACTGGCGAGGTTATTATATGGAATTGCTTCTAATCCTAACCCCCCAAAACTCAATAAAATAGTTTTTTCTTTGGGGGCATTTAGCTTAAATTCCTGTCGCAATTGTTCTTCACTGTAGCGGGGTGTACCCCCGGTTAAATTTGCTTCTGTAACGTGAGGAAATGCTGTCATCGCTTCTGCTAAAGGCAGTTTAAATAAGCGATCACATTGATTATAACAACGACTGATCCAATCACTAATACTGGCAAATTCTTCACCCCAATCACGATAGATAAAATCCCAGCCGAAGTTACCGATCATCCAACAAGGAAGCCCCGCACTTTTGGCAATTAGTGCCGCTAAAGGCGGTAAATCTGCCACAACTAAACCCACACGATTAGTTTTAATAAAATTAACTTCACTGGCAATAATTGCCCTTGATTGAGCAATTATTTGTTCTAATTTTTCTTTAGTAGCTAATTTATCCATCGTTAAACTATCCGATTGGATTACTCCCACATCAAACCCCCGATGTCTTTGAATATATTCTCCGGATATATAGGAATCTAATAACCAGCGCGGGGCCGTGGTGACTAATATCGGCAAAATTTCGGGATTAAGTTCAATAATATTAGCTACCACCGAAGCACTGCGGACGGCATGGCCAAAACCATGATTAGTAACAGCAAAATAAACAACAGGACGAGACATAAATAGCAAGTAAGGTGAGAATAATAAGCGATAAATTTTGTTTTTCAGACTGTAGATAATAATTACCCTTAGTTTTAGGGAGGCAAATGAGGCAGTATATAAATACTAGCAAAAGCATAATATTCCGCTCCCGGTTGACAAGCTTCTTGCAGTAAAGATAAAGCCTCCGAGTCTCCTTGTTTTGCTAAACGTAATAATGCTAACAATCTTTTAATATATTGACTACGATAGTTAATTAATTCTTTTCGTCCACGCATACCATTGAGATCGAACAAATCTTCAACAATTTGACCACGCCGATCCCGACCATAAACACTGGCCAATTTTGCCATTTCATCCCAAATAAATTCAAGATGTGTATTCGGATCGGTTACTCCATCCGTGGGGTCTATTAACAGAGGATTTCCTGTGATATCATCGAGAGGAAAATTTGTGCCTTTGTGATTGGCATCATTACATTTATCACAAGAAAGCAGTAAATTCTCCCAAGTAAAAGTCAGATCAGGATACTGGCTTTTTGGATAAAAATGTTCGATCGCTCCGTAAGTTACCACTGTAATCTTACTTTCACAGTAAGCGCATTTCCCATTAAACATTTTAACTAATGCGTCTTTAACTTGCGGATGACTGTATTTATTTTGTGCTTGGTTAATTTGAGCTTTAGTTGCCTTGTTGTTTGATTTTATTGATTCTAAAGCCTCTAGCCAACGAGCGGCATTTTTAGCTAATACGCGTGGCTCTGATATTCTGGTGACAGGAATCAAGATAAACGCTCCTCTAGTAAGGCATCAATTCGGGATTCTAAACTATTAGGTTGACTAATTTCGCCAAAGGGTTTAACTTCTCCAACAAATAATGACAGTTGTTCATATTCTTCCTTTTCTTCTGCTGCCAGATTTTTATTTTTACGATTTAGTTGGTGGTAACGCTTAATTTTATTTTCTGTCTCAGTGGGATAGGTTGATTTCAGACCAAAAGCATCACTTGTTAAAGTACGATCAACATTAGCCGCTAATTCTAAATAAGGAATTTCTACAATCTCTAATTCACCCGCTACCAGATCGATTCGTAGGGTTAAAGAATTTGGCCCTGCACCGGCAGCGATTAAAGGACTATGAGTAGCGACAAAGAATTGAAGCTTGGGAAAAACTTCCTGTAACCATCCAGCAATTTCCCTTTGCCAAGAAGGATGTAAATGAATATCTAACTCATCGATTAAGACGACTCCAGAAGCCTCTGTGGGGTTATCTAGATTGGGGAAGGATTGTAATAATCGCCAAATTAAATCCCCAGCTAAAGCAATCATACTCCGAAAACCATCGGATAAACTAATGGTTGGAACTTTTTGACCGTTAACTAGAAACTGAATCAAGCCATCGGCAGTTACTTCAGCAATTTCTACATTACCGGGTAACAGTTTAGTAATTGCTTCTTCGCCGATTTTTTTCATTTGTTTGGCTTGAATATCTGTGGGATTTTTGGCTATTCGATAATCTAAATACACCATCCATCTCTCAAAAGAACTTAAAGATGTATCCTCATTAAATTGGCTGAAAAAGTTGCTAGAGCGTTTCGGAGGTTCAAGACTAGGAATAATCACTTGACTCACTCGTGTCAAACGACGGAAAGCTCCATAACCGACGGCAAACCAACCATGATTATCGGAGGCAAAAGCATTGGCTCGCAACCAACTTAAAATTTTAGTATTTTCTTCGATTAATGCTGGTTCTGTATAAGTTTGTTTGTCCTTACTGCCTCCTAATTCTAACCTTTCCTTGCCTGTAACAAAATAGGAATAAGCAAAAGTTTTTCGAGTTTTATCCGTACCAAATTTTCCCGCATCCCCATCTTCTTGATGAAGCACTGCGGTTAATTTACCCGGTGTCTTGGGATTACATATCCAACCAGTCGGACGTGGTAATAATTCTTTGGCTGCTTCTGGTCCCGCGAGCAGTAAAGCCAAAGCCTGTAAAATCGTGCTTTTTCCTACTCCATTTTCTCCCAATAAAGTGATCCAATGATAAGGTTTAGCGCGCCAATGACGTTGATTATTGGGATTACTAATAAATTTAATCTCTTGATTCTGGAAGCATTTAATGTTTTCGAGTTTTATACTTTCAACCCACATGGACATTCCCCCAGAGAATAACAGCGATCGATAAAATTCTAGCTTATTTGGCCACATCTAGCCCTTTTTGTCCTTCATCTCTAAATCCAGTCAAAAACCCTCTCTTCGCAGAGAGGGTGAATTAGATTTAGGAATTTTCTTCTAATCCAAAGACGCGATTAAAAGCTTTCAAGACTTTATAACCAGAATCGATCGATTCTAGCGGATCTTTCCGCAAACGGTGACGTAAACAGAGAACAATTACCCGACGGATATCATCTACCGTCACAGTTGTCCGTCCTTCCAAAGCGGCCAGAGCTTTAGCGGCGCGATTGGTAACGATATCGCCGCGCAATCCATCCACGTCCAACTCGGAACAAACCTCGGAAATTTTCACCCGCAGATCATAATCAAGCTCCACAGAAGGCAAAAGATTTTGGGCCTCCACGAGCTTTCTTTGCAGTTCTTCCTGTTCTAAGTTATATTTCTCTAAAAACGAGATCGGATTGCCATCAAATTCCGCACGCTGTTCCACGATTTTGACCCGTAGAGGGGGTTCTTTGACGGTGTGAATCTCGGCGTGCATTCCAAAGCGATCGAGCAGTTGTGGGCGCAATTCTCCCTCTTCTGGGTTGCCCGATCCCACCAAAACAAACCGGGCCGGGTGACGGATGGAAATTCCTTCCCGTTCCACCGTATTCCAACCACTAGCGGCCGAATCCAATAGCACATCGACGAGGTGATCGTCAAGTAAATTGACTTCATCCACATAGAGAATGCCGCGGTTAGCTTTGGCCAGCAAACCGGGTTCAAAAGCTTTTACCCCTTCTGACAGGGCCTTTTCGATGTCAATCGTGCCACAGACCCGATCCTCCGTCGCACCGAGGGGCAGATCTACCATAGTGACTTTTTTCTTGGCAATGGTCAACGGGATGGCCTCGTCCACCTTTTGCCGCACCTCATCGCTCATTAAATCGGGATCATTGGGGTCAGAATTAAAGGGATCGTTAGCAACTACGTCAATCTCCGGTAAAAGGTCGGCTAAAGCCCTAATTGTGGTCGATTTTCCCGTACCTCGATCCCCCATAATCATCACCCCGCCAATTTTGGGGTCGATGACGTTGAGCATTAGGGATAATTTCATTTCTTCCTGGCCGACAATAGCGGTGAAGGGAAAAACTACGCGGCGAGTTTTCGGAGGAGCTTGGGGAGTCACGGTCATAAGTGGATTCAAAAGTCAAGAGTTGTTGCGTAAAGAATTATATCTAGTGGGGGTTCTAGCCGTCAGCTTTCAGCAAAGCTTTATCATTGTAAGTCTTTTTCCCTGCTTTTTAAGATCCAGCGCCAGAGGGGATGATGCGGCCCTTTGTCCCGAATTTTCTGCACCCGTTGCTCTAAGCGCAGTTTTTCTCTGGGGGAAAGTCCTAAAATAATGTTGCGACTTTGCCAGACTAATACTGCTCCTGTAATGGCAACACAAAAGGCTAGACCGATAGAAGGCCAGTAATTGAAAGCTAAAGCGTATCTTACGGCTGTCCAAGTAAAATACTGCCGCATTAAGGCTATATCATCGCGTAAAACCCATAAACTAGCCGAACCAATCCCTAACCAACAACCCAACACAAACAACCAACGACCCCATACCGTCAGTCGATGTAATCTTTTGACCTGTTGCTGTAGTTCAAAATCGGCCATTTTAGTTATCAGTGAGCAGTAATCAGTAATCAGTGGGGGCTCTCCCAGGTTTGGTGGGTAAAATGTATTCTAAGATACAGTCTTGCGGGCGAGTGAGTGGAAGGAATCACAGAGACACAAAGGACACAGAGATCGATCACTACTATATAAGTTAAACTTATCACACAAAGAATAAGAGAGCCCAGTGGGGAATTATGAATTATGAATTAGGAAGTGTTTTCAGTGAACAGTAATCAGTGAACTGAAAACTCAAATCTGATAACTGATAACTGATAACTGATAACTGATAACTGAATTATCCCTTGACAATTGCCCCAAAATCTGCTAGGACTCGGGCGTGATTTCGCAGTAAACCCAACAGATTTAAACGATTGCGACGGACAGATTCTTTTTCTGCCATAACTAACACACTATTTTCGCCATCAAAAAAGTCAGCCACCAGGGGAGAAATTGCCGTTAAAGCAGTGACGAGACGCTGATAATCTCTTTGCTCTCTTGCGCTGATAGTTTCGGGAATTAGGGCAATTAAAGCGTCATAAAATGCCTGTTCGGAGGATTGTTCAAATAACTCCGTATCGATGATTGCCTTGGCTTCTAGGGTAGTTGTATCTAAATCTCCTTTTTGTGCTAAACGGGTGGAGCGATTGACGGTTTCATAGATGTTGGCTAACTGACCATCCTGACGAATTTGGCATAAAAAGCGGGCGCGTTCACGGGTATCTAATAAATTTTCTAAAGCGCGAGACTTATACTCCGGATCGTTTTCCCCTAAAACTGCATTAACGAGATCATAATCTATCCTCAAATCATCAATTAAGAGAGTTTGCAGACGTTGTAAAAAGAAATCTTTAATCAGATTGGCCGGGTTAGCTTTATCGTGATGACTGGTGACAAAATCCTGAGCTATTTGCTCAATTAATGCCAAAAGATTGATATTAAAATTGGCTGACCAGATAATACTAATTATTGCATTGGCAGCCCGACGGAGAGCGAAGGGATCTGAGGAACCAGTGGGCAGCATTCCCAGTCCAAAAATACCGACTAAAGTATCTAATCGATCAGCAATTCCCACCACTTGACCGGTGATTGTTTCCGGGAGTATATCCCCAGAATTGCGAGGCAGATAATGTTCAAAAATGCCCCGGGCAACTACAGCCGATTCACCACTAATTAAAGCATATTTTTCGGCCATTACTCCCTGTAATTCGGGGAATTCGTAAACCATTTGGGTAACTAAATCCGCTTTACAAAGCATGGCAGTGGACTCTATATCATTGCGACTTTGTTCATCGAGATTTAACTGTTCGACGATCATCTGGGCAATTTCCATAATTCGATCGACTTTATCGCGCATGGTTCCCAATTCTTCTTGGAAAGTGACGGTTTCCAGTTGGGGAAGAAAACTATCTAAGGGTTCATCACAATCGGCAGTATAAAAAAATCTGGCATCAGCTAAACGCGCGCGGATAACCCTTTCATTTCCTGCGGAGATAATCTCAGATTTCTGGGGATCGCCATTGGAAATAGTGATGAAATAGGGTGACAAACCCTGGGGAGTTTTCACTGGGAAATAACGCTGATGTGTCACCATCACGGTAATAATTACTTCTGGGGGTAATTCCAGAAATTCATCGTCAAATTTGCCGACAATTGCCGTGGGATATTCGACTAAGTTAGTCACTTCTGCTAATAAATCTGCGGGAATTTCTGCCACTCCCTCCAGCTTTTTGGCTAGGGTGGTAATCTGATCAGTAATTATCTGTTGACGCACTTGCGGATCCGCTTCCACAAAAATCGATCGCAAACTGGTTAAATATGCTTGGGGATGACTAATGGCTAAGGATTGCGGGTGTAGAATGCGATGACCAAAAGTTAAGCGATCGCTGGTTAAAGTGGTAGAGCCATTAATTAATTCTAGGGGCAAAACTTCCCCATCCACTAAAGTTAATAACCAACGAATTGGCCGGGGAAATCTTAAATCTCCATCTCCCCAACGCATAAAACGTCTTCCTTCCAAACGGGTAATCCATTGGGGAATTAATTCAGTTAAAATCTCGGCTGTTTGACGACCTGGAATCGTTTTTTCAATATAGACAAATTCTCCTTTGTCTGTGGCACGAATGGAGAAAGCAGCGGTGCTAACTCCCTGTTTTCGAGCAAAACCCTCACCAGCGGGGGTAATTTGACCATTTTTGTAGGCGGCACTAACTGGCGGTCCTTTTATCTCCTCGCTGCGAGCCTCTTGCTCCCTCGGTAATCCTGTGATTAACACGGCCAAACGGCGCGGGGTTGCGTAAACTTGAATAGCAGTCGCGTCCAGAGATTCCGTCTCTAAACTCTTGCTAACTCTTTCCTGCAATTGTGCGATCGCGCTATCGACAAAATCTGCGGGTAGTTCTTCTGTACCGACTTCCAGTAAAAAATCCATCTGATTGATTGGCCGTGTTTATGCTTCACCGATCATCTAGGCTATCACAGAAGCCGTGTCCTTAGTTTTTGACTGGTGTTGTTCGACTTTTTGGGTTAGGGTAAAAGATGCAGCACATTGGAATCAGCGACGATGGGAAAGATTAATTTATTAGTCAGTGCCACCTCTGAGGATTGGATAGAACAGGCAATTAATAATTTAGAGATTATTCTGCTCGATCATTCCCATTGTGAGCGAAAAGCGGCAGGAGTGGCCTTAAATCTCATGTTTCGTTATCCTTCCTACGCTTCCCTCGTGCGGAAATTAACGGCGATCGCCCAAGAGGAATTAGAACATTTTGAACAGGTCAATCAATGGTTAGATAAATGGGGAATTCCCCTCGCTCCCTTGAATTCTCCCCCCTATGGTGCTAAATTAAAGGCCCAGATTCGTCACCAAGAACCCGATCGCCTTTTGGATTCTCTGTTAATATCAGCTTTAATTGAGGCGCGTTCCCACGAAAGATTAGGTTTATTGGGAGAATATTGTCCCGATCCTCAATTAGCTCAATTTTATCGCGGTTTAATGGCTTCCGAAGCCCGTCATTATGGTATTTATTGGCTATTAGCAGCGGATTATTTTGAACGGACAGTGATCGACCAACGCTTAGAAACCCTAGGGGCGATCGAAAGTGAAATTCTCACTACTCTGCACCCAGAACCTCGTATTCATAGTTGATTGCACTAATAGAGACAATGGCTCCATCTCGCATTTGCAGAAATACGGACAATTAGCAATTATCAGTGACTCTTAAATTATTACAAATATATCAGCAGCTGCCTGTAAGCATCCCACCGAAAAACTAATGCGCTCCGGGGTTTGGGGACGGCGCTTGCGTCCCCAACGGGTAGGGTTGATTCATGAATCAACCCTACCATGAATCAACCCTAGGATTGAGTGATAAAATCGGAAGTAATGACCAATTTTAGAAGATAGTTTCCCTTTAAAAATCCCAACTCAGTAGATTTACAAAAATGAGAGGCACCCAGGGACAAACCCTATCTAAATTACTCGTTAAACTCAATTTCTCTCTTAGAAAAGGGTAAATCTTGATTGATTGCCTCAATTTCTTCCTGTTCCATTTGATTAATTTCCTGGATATAGTTGCGGATAATTTGAGTCATTTTGCCATGATAAAAACGGTGTAAACTGTGATTAGCAGTAGCGGGAAAACCCCGTCTTTTTTTATGTTGTCCTCCCGCACCCGGGTCAAACATGGTAATACCTTGACTAATTGCCCAATCGATCGGTTGATAGTAACAAGCTTCAAAATGTAAACAGTCGTACTCTTGAAAACTGCCCCAGTAACGACCATAAAGATTAGTATCTTTGCGAATACAAAAAGATAAACCCACCGGTTTAGTATCTTTTTCATTTTGGTAGGCAGTAATCAAAACCACTCGCTGACGATAATTCGGATATAATTGTTCAAAAAATTTCTGTGTCAGGTATTTACTTCCCCAGTAAAATTTATCACAGGTACTGCTATAAAACCGATAAATTAACGGGAATAAATGATGGGGAATTTCCTCGGCAGCCAGAGTTTTAATAATTAACCCCGCATTAGTCACCGCTTTCCGTTCCCGTTTAATATTGCGGCGTTGATTAGCATTAAAAACCGTCAGATAGTCTTCAAAACTTTCAAAACCTTTGTTATTCCAAATATAACTATGGTGTAACCAGGGAGTAAAGCCAAAATTTTCCATGAAAATTCGCCATTGGGAATCCACAAAAAGAAAATGACAACCCGACAGATTATTTTGATCACAAAAATGATCGATCGCCGCTATCATTAAAGCAGTAATCTCCAGTTCATTTTCCCCCGGAGCAATTAAAAAACGATAACCCACCGCCGGAGTAAAAGGGGTCATTCCTAACAGTTTCGGATAGTATCTAATCCCCAAACGATGGGAAAGATCTGCCCATTGGTGGTCAAAGACAAATTCACCGTAACTATGACTTTTAATATACAAAGGAGCGGCGGCAATTAACTCAGCACCGCGCCAAACGGTTAGATGAGCAGGTTGCCACCCCGTGCGTCCCGTGGCGCTGCCGGAAGTTTCGATATTATGTAACCATTCCCACTCTAGAAAGGGAGTAGTTAGGGGTTGAGCGAGAGCATCCCATTTTTGTTGGGGAATCTCACTCATTTTATCAATCCAAGCGACAGAATATTGGGGTTTAAGCTGTTCTACCATGGGACAAGATAAGTCAACCTTTTTATTTAAGGTAATCTAGTTTTGAGATTTGTGGGAATCTCGTTCAAGGGAATAATGTAAGAAAATTTCTTCTTGTACGGTTTCCACGCTCAAAAGTTGTAATTTTCTGGCAGAATCAGCCATAAATCCAGTTCCCCCCAGGGGAGTTGCCGCTTTATTGCCTCCTAACAGCAACGGACAAATGGTTAGGTAGATTTCATCGATTAAATCTTCAGCTAAAAGAGAGGCAATTAATTCACCTCCTCCCAGAATCGCCAGCTTTTTGATACCTAGGTCGGTAAATTGACTAAAAATAGCCTTCCAATCACCGCAGACTAAGACAAGCTCAAATAAACCCCGATTTTCCCATGCCGCCACTTTTTCCGCTGCCGTGATTAACCAGCGCGGGAAAGGCTGCTGAAAAAATTTCATCTGGGGATCAAGCTGCCCTGAATAAGAACAAACGATCTGTATCGGCTGCGGAGATAATCCCCGTTGTTGACGGTATGCGAGAAAATCGCCATGACGGATAGGAAGACTGGTGTGATAAGCGCGCAGGGTGTTAGCACCGAATAAAGCGGCATCCATGGGGGATAAATGTTGTTCTAGACGCATTTTATCGGTAGCAGAGGCAAACCTGGCCGCCGACTGGTAGGCGTCGGCAATTTTACCATCGGCACTCATGGCTAAAATAACGGTGGTGTGAGGACGATTCATGGCAAATGCTCGGGGATATCACCCGGTCCGATTGGTTAATAGGCTAGTATAGTCTGGAGTTTGATAGCAAGAATCAAACCAATTTCCGCCTATGCCTATCGGTCAATCCTCCTTTCGTCGTATTCTGCTCTCTCGCCTACTCCTAGTCAGTGTACCTGTACTACTAATGGGAGTTTATGTCACCTATCGTAAGGCGCGATCAGCTTTTTTGGAAACGGCCCGTCAAAATCTTACCGAAAGTGCCATCAGAAAGGCAGATAATATTGAGCAATCAATTCAACTTTTGCAGGCCAATCTTATCACTGCTGGCGAAAGTCTGGTTTTAAAACAGGGAAACTTAGCCGAAAAAGAAGCTTTTTTACAACAATTCACCGCGCCGCTTCCTAATCAGATTAACTGTGTGGAATTAATTGATATTAAGACCAAGAAATCTTTATTAAATCGAGCCTGTGAACCAGAAATGATCAAAGTTTTGCCTCTAGAAAGATGGGCAGAAAAACGGACTAGCTTTGCTGGTAATATCGAAAATATTTTAGTTAGAAGTTTACCCCGAAAATTTCTAATTAAATCTCTCAATAATAATCGTCAATTAGAATTAGTTTTTGCCGTTCCCATCTACGATAATCAAGGACAATTACAATCTAGTCTGATTCTGCAAACTTCTCTACTTTACGGTGAGAAGGTTTTACCCGGTTCTTTGTCAGGTTATCCCGTGGTTATTTCTGAAAATGGCATTATTCTCGCTCATCCCTATTTTCATCGCATTGGTAAGCATATCAGTCAAGAAGCTGATGCTGAACGCTTAAATAGTATTATCAGTAATGCTATCCGAGGAAAACAAAATTTCTTGCATTTATTTTCTTTCGAGAAAGATGGCAAAGAATTAGTCGCTGGTTATAGTTCCCTCCCCAGTCCAGTTACGGGAGAATCGTCCCAACAATGGGTAGTTTTAGCCATTAGTCCCCTCCCTCAAGCTCTCGCTCCTCTACAACAAATTTGGGAGGCAATTTTTTATCTGATTTCTGGTTTATTATTAGCTTATTTAGTAGCTATTGTACTGATTGCCAGGGATTTAGCTAGACCTTTAGAAAAACTGCGAGATTATGCCTTAAATATTCATAAAATTCCTTCGCAAAAGATTGGACTTCAAAACTTTAATATTCGAGAAATTAATCAGTTAGCCTCGGCCTTAGAGGAAATGCTCGAACGTTTACGCCTTTGGGGAGAGGAAATAGTTAAGAGTTGGCAAGAAGCAGAAAATGCTAATCAATTAAAAAACCAATTTTTGGCGAATACTTCCCACGAATTACGCACCCCTCTTAATGGTATTATTGGCTCAATTCGTTGCGTTATGGATGGATTTTGTAATAGTGAGGAGGAGGAAAAAGAATATCTGCAACAAGCGGATAATGCCGCCGTCTAAGTACAGGACAAAAATTGTAGGGAATGAAGAAAATCCCGATGATTAGGCAAAGAAGGGTTAAGAATCAGATGACGAAGATGGTCAAAACCTAAGCGAAAAAGACTCTTAGCACGACGACCGTGTTTCTTGAGGGGA
>NZ_JAPZSO010000005.1:0-4758 GCF_027531715.1 Microcystis sp. LE19-8.1F
CCACCGTCGCATACCACAGTTAAAAAACCATGTACTGTCTTACACAGAGTCCACAGACTTTCGCCCCATTTCAGAAGCCCGATTCCGTGTGTCCCACGGTACGTTGACCGCCTATAGCTTCTTGTACTTGTTGCGCGCGACCTTTTACCCGGCCAAGCTTTTCTGGTCGGAACCCCCTAAGCCGAGTTTTCAAGGTGCTGCGCCGTCCACTTGGTTTTCGAGACTGGCCTTTTAATTCTAACGTAAAGCCAACCTAGAACGGCGGGATTTCAGACCCAAAATTTCCGATGATGTTCAGATCGATTTCAAGTATGTGGAGGGCGGTTCCGTCTATACCCGCACAGTACAAATCGCACCAGGTACTTTACCCGATTGAACTCCAATGGAAATGGCTGTTGGTGACGGCGTTTTTCTCTGTAGCCAGCAAAGATACGGGGCATACCGATTCCGAACCAAAGATAGATGATAGGGTTGCTAATTTGTATGGGTTGACTGCTGAGGAAATGAAGACTATTAGGGGGGATTAATTATGACAGAAACTCCTTATCAAATAGTCATTGATACTAACGTAATCTTAGCCGGATTGCTCTCTAATAAAGGAGCATCCTATAAACTCTTAACCATACTCAATGACCAACGCTTTCAAATCAATGTATCTGCCACCCTAGTTTTTGAGTACGAAGAAATACTAAAAAGAGAACAACAACAAATAGATTTAAACAATGAAGACATAGATAACATTATTAATGGAATTTGCCATCTAGCCAACCATCACGAAATCTTTTATATTTGGCGACCATTAGCCAAAGACAAAAATGATGACTTTCTGATAGACTTAGCTTTCAAATGTCAAGCTAATTTTATAATCAGTTACAATCAAAGAGACATAAAACCCATTGAAAAATTCGGCATTTTTATTTTAACACCCAAACAATTTTTACGATTACTAGGAGAAATAAAACCATGAAACTAAGCACAAACATTCCAGATGTTTTATATCAACAAATTGAAACCTTAGCCAATAAACAAAACATACCAGTAGAGCAACTGGTAACAATGGCTTTATCTGCCCAAATATCCTCTTGGATGACTAAAGATTATCTAGAAGAAAAAGCACAACAGGGAAGTTGGGAGAAGTTTCAACAAGCATTAGCTAAAGTTTCAGATAGAGAGCCAGAAGAATATGACAGATTGTAACTTAATTCAATTTTATATTGATGATAAGGTTGCTAATTTGTATGGGTTGACTGCTGAAGAATAACCATGTCTAAGTCGGGTTTGCTGAATAATGGTAAAAACCTTACAGGAAAGGGCTTTTAGCTTGATTGAGAGCTTCCCAAATGCACTTAAATCTGCTAGAATCTCTTAAAACCCTTGCATCACCCTTGCATCACCCTTGCATCTTCTCTAATTAGTGCTAATGTACCGTAAAAGCGAGTTACCCTCAACCCCACCAGAAAACTTCGAGCTGCCCTTTGAGGGGAAATTATCCCAAGATAATCGTTGGGTAATTATGGCCAACCTCATTCCCTGGTCAGAATTTGAAGCGGAATACGCATCACTTTTTTCAGAAGAAATGGGCGCACCCGCCAAAACATTTAGGACAGCACTAGGAGCATTAATTATTAAAGAAAAATTAGGAACAAGCGATAGAGAAACGGTAGAACAAATCAAAGAAAATCCTTATTTACAATACTTCTTGGGGTTTTCAGCCTACAGCAATGAACCCCATTTTGAAGCGTCAATGTTGGTTCACTTTCGAGAAAGAATCACTCTGGAACTAATTAATAAAGTGAATCGCTTTATGGTCAAAAATTCGAGAGAAATAAAAGAAGAAGAAAACACCGAAAAAAAGTTAGAGAGCGAAACCCAAAGTCAACCCGAAAATCGAGGTAAATTAATTTTAGATGCCAGTTGTGCGCCCGCAGATATTAGTTATCCTACGGATTTAAACCTGTTAAATCAAGGAAGAAAACAAACCGAAAAAATTATTGATATTCTCTATGAAACTTTAAAAGGAAAACTTGTTCAAAAACCGAGAACCTATCGTCTCCTAGCCAGAAAAAGTTATTTAGAAGTAGCAAAAAAAAGAAAACCTACCGTCAAACAAAGACGAAAAGCTCTGAAAAGACAACTGCAATATCTGAAAAGACATCTCGACCATATTGAACAACTTTTAGCAGAAGGAGCCTCTCTACAAAGCTTGAAAAAAAGAGACTATAAACTGTTATTAGTAGTCACAGAAGTTTATCGCCAACAACTCTGGATGTACCAAAATAACAAACAGAGTATTGAAGACAGAATTGTCAGCTTAACTCAACGTCTCGACTTCGCTCGACGTTGACCCTGAGCGAAGCCGAAGGGTCAACCCCATATCCGTCCGATAGTCAGAGGAAAAGCTGGAAAACCCGTAGAATTTGGGGCCAAATTCTCAGTAAGCTGTATAGATGGTTACATATTTTTAGACCGGATTAGTTGGGATAACTTTAATGAATCGGGAGATTTAAAAGCACAAATAGAAGCTTATTATGACTATACAGGATACTATCCAGAATCAGTTCATGTGGACAAAATTTATCGAACCAGAGAAAACCGAGCTTGGTGTAAAGAAAGGGGAATCAGAATCAGTGGTCCCCCATTAGGAAGACCAGCCAAAAATGTTAGTAAAGAACAAAAGAAACAAGCTACCGATGATGAGAGGATTCGGAATTGTATAGAGGGCAAATTTGGACAGGGGAAAAGAAGATTTAGCTTAGGTAAAGTGATGGCTAAACTTCCTCATACTTCCTTTTCAGCGATTGCTATTACTTTTTTAGTCATGAATCTTTCTAACCTGTTGAGGCAGGTTTTTTGGGCTTTTTTATGTCTGAAATGGAAAAACAGCACTTTTTCTCGGTCAATGATTAGGATAAGTTATAAATTAAAAATTAATCAACAACTAAAGCTTATGCTTGTAGCTAAGTGAAATCATTGATTAAGAGACCTGTACTTTTCAATGACTTTTTCAGCAAACCCTAAATACTTTAGTTTTCTCTTTTAATTGACGAATTTCTTCTGCCCAATCTATTCGGGTTCGACTATCTCGGTTACTCCCCCGTCTCCATCCTCGATGGGGGTCAAAAAACATGAACAAGGCTTGAACCCCTTCACGACTATAGTGATAGTCTTCTTTTTTATCTTGTCCAGGTTGCATGGGTATCGGGGGGTAAACTTCTCCAAGTAGTTGCTTTGATGCCTCATCCATGGCGATTAACGGTTCTTCTTGCGATGGCTGAGTGCCATACAGGTCAAGGACAACTTCCATCTGGGCAACAAATCGGGCTAAATCCTGTTCCGGAATACAGTATCTTTGGGTTTTCCAAGGGCGTAATTGGTTTTTTTTAGAGTACGCCACACCGTTGGACTGGAAATCTCGGTGATAATTTGTCTTTGTTTGAGTTCCGAGGTTAATAGTCGGATTGTCCACTCGGCTCGGCCAGATGGTGGCTCCGAACAGCACAGGGCAATGATTTGGGCGGCGGCGGCTCCATCAACTTTTGCCGGAGTGGGGGGAGTTTTTCTCAATTTCCGTTCTAATGCTGGTTTTTCGCCTTTTTGAAGAAATCTTTGACGAATACGTCCCACTGTGTTTCTATGGACCTCTAAAGCTTCGGCTATTTCTTCATCTGTCCATTTTCTTTTCGCCTGTTCTCCCTCGTCACACATCAGCAAAATCCGAGCGTGGAGAATTTTTTTAGCCGGTGCATAGCCATTACGACTGATTTGTTCGAGGTTTTCTCTTTGTTCCCCTGTTAGATTGACTTTATCTCGCCGACCTCTTCCCATGATTGATCTCCTCTGCTTGTTCGAGCTATTGCCCTATTTTAGCTGAAACAGTCCACTACGGCTGCCTAACGGTTGCGCTCACTGGACATAGATAACCTTTGCAACTCAACCAATTATATTTGAGCGTTCCGGTGCAGCGCGATTGTTGGACTGTAACTTCTGCACATCCTTAAAAATAGCAGATTGAAACTCATGGCCGAGTAACTGTTTGAGTTTTGAACTTGCTTGCTCTAGGAACGCTGGCGACATCTGCTGTGCTGAGTTTTCTATCTCACCTAGATCGTCTGCACCCAGTGTTCCCAGCTTAACTTTACGTCTAACGCCTGAGTTAAGCCGCCCCGTAGCGGGGTGGCGGGCTAGCGTAGCGCAGGCACGTGGCCGATGCCACGATGCGGGGTCGGCTTGAACGAATTGTTAGGCGGCAGCGTCACGGCATACACACCACTGCGATTGATGAGATCCTTTTGCCCTTGGAGCGGATCTGAAGCCAGCAAGTAAAGTCGGCCGCATAGTATTCATAGAAGCGCCCCGCCTCCCTGTCAGCAATGACAGGCGGCCCGTAAAGAGAACGCATCTTATCCAACGGATCCCCCGGACATAGCTGCCTTGGAGTGCACCCTGCTGCTTTGTCGCTATACAACTCGGCGACCACATTTTCACTAAACGAGACTCGCACTTGAGGATAGTAATAGTGGAGACTCAGAAACCCTAATTCTTCTACCTTGCGTAACGGTAAGCCAAGTTTATTTGTGACCTCGCTTGGCGAATCCCCGATCGCGATCCCACCTAGCGAAATTTCGCTCTCAAGCACAGTGCCCTCACGCGCTAACGTAAGGGGAGTGGCAAGAGATAGGAGTAGGACGAGTGATAGTGCTTTCATGCCGCCTAACCACATATTATAGGTCAACTTTCTGTATAAAACTCTCTGGGGTA
>NZ_JAPZSO010000181.1:0-19098 GCF_027531715.1 Microcystis sp. LE19-8.1F
TTTTTAAACAATTTTTATAGCAAGCTATCTATTTTTTTTTTTCTAACACAACCAACCCACGGCCCTAAATGTGTTTCTTGGGTTTGGGGAAAAATTTTTTTGTGGGGGATGTGGGGATGGGGGGATGGGGGGGGGGGGGAGTGGGGGGAGTGGGGAAGTGGGGGTGTGGGGAGAAAAAAGCTGACTCCTGACTCGGAGAATACTGACTCGGAGAATACTGTCTCGGAGAATACTGACCCCTGAATCCTAGAACTTAGGGAATCCTGTGAATTTTGAGGAAATTAGTGCCTTTAGTTTTCTGCATGGGAATTCCCGCCATAATCAGGATTTTATCGCCCGATTGCGCTAGATTTTTCTGAAGTAGAATTGATTCCGTTTGCTTTAACACATCCTCAAAGACGGACACCTGATGATCGAGAAGAATCGGGATCACACCCCAGACTAGGTTGAGACGGTGATAGACTCGTTTATTGGGAGTCATGGCAATGACGGGAACCGAGGGACGTTCCTTAGAAGCCAGTAGCGAAGTGTAGCCAGAGGTGGTAAAAGTGACAATATAACGGAGATCAAGGGTTTGATCGATCGCCACTAAAGCCTCACTGAGAGCGTGAGTTTCATCGGACTGATTGGGGGGAGCATTATCAAACTTCACATCCGCTTCCACATCATGGGCGATTTTGGCCAACATAGCCACAGCTTTGACGGGAAAATCTCCCACTGCTGATTCCCCCGATAACATCACCGCATCGGTTCCATCGATAATTGCATTAGCCACATCACTGGCCTCGGCCCGAGTCGGTCGGGGATTGTGAATCATGCTCTCTAACATCTGGGTGGCAGTGATGACGGGAATAGTTTTCATATTGCAGAGTCTGATGATGCGTTTTTGCAACATGGGGACTTTTTCGGGACTTAATTCTACCCCCAAATCGCCCCGGGCCACCATAATGCCGTCACATTCCTCGATAATTGACTCTAAATTTTCGATCGCTTGCGGTTTTTCAATTTTAGCTATCACTGGCACATCCGCGTGATTTCTCTCGGCTAAAAATGCCTTAATCGCTTTGATATCTTCTCCTTTACGAACAAAACTCAGGGAAACCCAATCAACCCCCTGAGCAAGACCAAATTCTAGGTCTTGTTTGTCTTTTTCGGTCATGGAAGGTAAGCGCAAATTGAGACGGGGTAGATTAACTCCCTTGCGACTCTTGAGAATTCCTCCCTCCAATACTTGACATTTTAGGTCTTTTCCGTTAATTTCAACGATTTTTAGCTCTAATAAGCCATCATCAAGGAGAATTTGCTCACCTAACTTGGCTTCCTCGGCCAGATAGGGATAATCGATCGAAACGGTGTTCGCTTCTCCCCGATACTCATCCATGGGGACAAGGGTGAGATAATCGCCGTCGTTGATGGAAATCGAACCATTGGGGAGATTGCCGACGCGAATTTTTGGCCCTTGTAAATCTTGCAGGAGGGTGATAGGATTGTCTAATTCTTGAGAAATTTGCCGTAAAAGGCTAACAACTCTCGCATGATCTTCGTAGCTACCGTGGGAGAAGTTTAGCCGCGCTACATTCATCCCCGCACCGATCATCTGCTTGAGGACTTCTGGCGAATTACTGGCAGGGCCGATCGTGGCTACGATCTTAGTTCTATGGGTAATAATTGACATGGAACCCTTACTAATCGATCTTGGGACGATTACATGATATTCACTTTAGGTTAACTAACGGTGAAGCGGAAAACAAATTAAGCTTTTCCACAGAGTTGCCATCGCTCTCGGTCCACTGCTTCACCGTCAGGAGTCAGCTATCAGCAGCAACGGTTGAGATCTTTAAGGTAGGATAAACTAATAACCATCTCCGCTCTTCGGCGTAGCTCAGAGACCACTCGTTTAGATTTCGTTATGACCAACACATTAGACGATAAAGCCATAGTCAAGGACTATTTTAACGCCACAGGATTCGATCGCTGGCGCCGGATTTATGGGGATGGCGAAGTTAACAAAGTACAAAAAGATATTCGCATCGGTCATCAACAGACGATCGATACCGTTATCGGTTGGTTAGAAAGTGATGACAATTTGCCCAATCTCTCAATCTGTGATGCCGGTTGTGGAGTCGGTAGTCTGAGTATTCCCCTCGCTAAAGCGGGCGCAACTATTTTCGCCAGTGATATTTCTGAGAAAATGGTGACAGAAGCCAAGGAAAGAGCGGCCAAAGAGTTAGCAGATACCAGTAAACTCACCTTTGCCGTTCAAGATTTAGAAGCATTAACCGGCCAATATCACACGGTCATCTGTCTTGATGTTCTCATTCACTATCCCACAGAAGAAGCCTTAGGCATGATTAAACACTTGGCATCCCTAGCTCAATCCCGTTTAATCCTCAGTTTTGCCCCTAAAACCTGTTTATTAACCATTCTCAAGAAAATTGGTCAATTTTTCCCCGGTCCGAGTAAAACCACTCGTGCCTATCAACACAAGGAAAAAACTATTGTCGCCGCTCTCAACGAAAATGGCTTTAAAATCGAACGGACGAGTATGACTAGCACTCGTTTCTATTTTTCCCGTATCCTCGAAGCTGTCCGCAGTGAATAAAGAATGGCAGTCACCACCAGCAAATTAATCGAGTGGAAACAGCAAAAACGCGCGATTGTCACCCTCACAGCTTGGGATTATCCGATCGCGCGACTGCTCGATCGGGCAGGAATTGATATTATCTTGGTAGGTGATTCCTTAGCTATGACCGCTTTGGGCTATCCTACCACTTTACCGATCACCCTAGAGGCGATGATTCACCACGCAGCGGCCGTGTCTCGTGGGGTAAAACAAGCTTTAGTTGTCTGTGATTTGCCTTTTCTCAGCTATCAGGAAAGTGTCAGTCAGGCAATTCACTCCGCCGGAAGGATGTTAAAGGAAGCGGGAGTACAAGGGGTAAAATTAGAGGGAGGTTATCCCGCTATGATCGGGACGATTAGCCGTTTAACCGAGATAGGCATCCCTGTTATGGGTCATATCGGATTAACTCCCCAGTCAGTGCATCGTTTAGGATACCGTCAGCAGGGAAAAACCCCATCGGATGCACAAAGATTAATCGAGGAAGCTTTAGCCTTGGAGAAAGCGGGAGTATTTGCCCTGGTTTTGGAACATATTCCCGCCAATTTAGCCGCTACTATTACCGATAAATTGACTATCCCGACGATTGGTATCGGTGCGGGGGAAGATTGTGATGGTCAGGTGTTGGTAACGGCGGATATCCTAGGATTAACCGAAAAAGCTCCCCCTTTTGCCAAAGTTTATGCTAATTTAAGCGAAGCAATTACAAAAGCAGTGGTGGAATTTGCCAAGGATGTGAGGGGAAATGAATAGCGGCGAAAAAGCTACCTTTGGGGCCGGCTGTTTTTGGAAAACCGAGGACGCATTTCGGCGTTTACCTGGTGTTTTAGCGACTTCTGTGGGTTATATGGGGGGAAATTTCCCCAATCCTAGTTATCTCGATGTGTTATCGCGAATTACCGGTCATGCGGAAGTGGCACAAATTGAATATAATCCCCAAGAAATAAGCTACGAGGCGTTATTAGCCGTTTTTTGGTCAATCCATGATCCGACTCAGTTAAATCGCCAAGGACCGGACCGAGGAGAACAATATCGATCGATTATTTTTTATCACACCCCGGAACAAAAGTTAATCGCCACTGCTTCCAAGCGTCAACTACAACTATCGGGAAAGTTTCAGCAAGATATCGTTACTTTGATCGAACCCGCAGGAGATTATTATCTGGCCGATCAGTCCCATCAACAGTATTTCGAGAAAAAACAGGCTCGATCGGTCGCGGATTTGCAGAAGAAAATATAAAGACAGGTTCGGGGTATAATGTAAAGTTGCTTTCGCAGGAGATCAGGAAAAATGCCCGAGGCGGTCGGAGTCATTCAAACGTTGGGTTTTCCCCCCGTTTTAGCGGCGGCGGATGCCATGGTTAAAGGGGGACGAGTCACCCTAGTTTATTTCGATCTAGCGGAAAGGGGCGAATTTTTGGTGGCGATTCGCGGTCCGATTTCCGAGGTTAAACCAGCAGTAGAGGCAGGATTAGCGGCGGCGATGACCGCTTTTGGTGGTAATGTGGTCAGTCATTACATCGTACCGAATCCTCCAGAAAATGTACTGGCGGTTTTACCAGTGCAGCATACGCCTAAGTCAGACCGTTTTCGCAGTTAATTTCCCTAGCGATTGGCCCCAAACTAGACTATAGTTAAAGACTGGAAAATAGATTGGATTCTATCAATTAAACTTATCTGATTTTTGTTATTAGGAGTTAATTTATGACAGCCCAACCCGCGGTGGGATCGATCGAGACAAAAGGTTTCCCCGGTATTCTAGCGGCCGCCGATGCGATGGTAAAAGCAGGACGGATCACGATTGTTGGCTATTTAAGGGCAGGAAGCGCCCGTTTTACCCTCAATATTCGTGGGGATGTACAGGAGGTAAAAACCGCTATGGCTGCCGGCATTGAAGCCGTCAATAAAACCGAGGGGGCAGCTTTAGAAACCTGGGTAATTATTCCCCGTCCTCACGATAACGTGGTGGCTATTTTACCGATCGATTATAGCGAGGCAGTGGAACCTTTTCGCGCCGCCGCCGACGGTGCGAACGCTCCGATTCGTCGTTAATATTCAAGGTTAATTTTTGGTGATCGGTTGAAACTTGTCTAGTTCCAACTTAGTTTTTATTGACGTTCGCCCCTGCCTAAAGGCGAGGGCATTCTTCATTCAACGAGTTTCCGTAAGAGGGCAGCATTTCTCCAACTAACCAAGAGGTAATCTCTCCTCAAGCGTGAGTTGGCCGCTATAATCAGTTACGATCTGAGTAAAACCCCACTAGCTAGGATTTGATAGCTGCGATCGCTCTCTTTTCAGTAAGGCACTAGCGAGAAAAATGCCCAGTATTGCCAATACAGCCATAGCATAAAAAGCGTAAGTGTAAGTACCGAACCAGTCGCGAATTCTACCGGTTACTAAAGTGCCGATCAAAGCACCGACACCGTAGGCAGTAAAAACAATACCGTAATTTTGGGCGTAGTGGTCAGGATTAAAGAAGTGGAGAGTGGTAGCGGGAGCTAGGGCTAACCATCCCCCTAAACAAAACCAAAATAGACAAAAAGCCACTAGATAGCTAGTAACTGCCCCTTTTTCGGCCTTGACCATCAACAGACAACCAATCAAAATGAGTGTATAGGCCCCGATCGCTAAATAATGGGGTTTCCAGCGATCGCTCAGCCAACCGAACAAAGGACGACTAATACCATTAAACAAGGCAAATAGCGCAACACTACTAGCGGCTAACCCCGGCTCGATCTGGATAATTTCCTCAGCGACAGGACTAGAAATACCGATGGCACTCAAGCCAATTAAAGCACCAATAGCATAGCAAAGCCATAAGCCATAAAATGAGCGACTTTTCAGCATATTCACTGGATAATTGGCCAGAAAGTCGGATTTTCGATTAGCTAAATTGGCGGGAGGTTGCCAGTCCTGGGGGGGTAATTTCATGGCGAGGGCAATCATCACAATAATTATTGTAAAGATAATCCCCAAAAATCTTAAACTTGGTCTAACGCTATATTCATTGATCAATCGATTGGCTAAAGGTGCGGTAATCAGGGGAGAAAGGCCAAATCCGATGATAGTTAAACCCACCGCTAAACCTTTTTTGTCGGGAAACCAGCGTGCCACCACTGCCATGGGAACACCGTAAGCGATGCCGACTCCCGTGCCGGCAATAACTCCGTAGGTAAGAATAATTGTCTGAATCTGAGCGGCAAAACTAGCGAGAATATAGCCTAAACCGACGATAATTCCGCCGATAGCAGTCATCCTGCGAGTGCCTACCCGGGGGATAAAAAAACCAGCGATCGGCATAGAAGCGGCATAAAATACTAAAGCCACAGTGTAGGGTAATAGGCTTTCCGTGGCGCTGAGATTTAACTCTGTTTCTAGGGGTTTTCTAAAGATACTCCAAGAGTACACCGTCCCTAAACAGAGTAAAACGCCCATTCCTAGAGGTATTAATAACCATCTACCTTTGGCTGCGGGTAATCCCAAAACTGTCAACTCGGAATCATAATTACTGGTAGTCATAGATCGCCGTGACTCTTTCTAGACTTGTCTGGCCAGTATTCTAGATGAGGTCATGGCTAATGGGGCCAATTTTCTGGAAAATTTTCCGATTAAAATAAGGGGCGAATTATTTCGCCCCCCTTTAAAAGTCTGCCCCCCATCTATAGCGGAGGGACTTCTGAG
The DNA here is from genome assembly GCF_027531715.1 of Microcystis sp. LE19-8.1F. Lineage (NCBI taxonomy): Bacteria > Bacillati > Cyanobacteriota > Cyanophyceae > Chroococcales > Microcystaceae > Microcystis > Microcystis sp. LE19-8.1F. Next base: position 6,302 of record NZ_JAPZSO010000181.1, read on the forward strand.
GATTTTTAACTAAACTGCCGCGAAGTAAACTTTCGACTTCACAGGGTCGGGAACCATGGTAGCATCCCCTTCTTGCCAACCGGCGGGACAAACTTCATCCGGATGGGATTGGACGTATTGAATCGCTTTCAGAGTGCGGAGGGTTTCATCGACACTGCGACCAAAGGAAAGATTATTAATAGTAGCGTGTTGGATAACACCTTCTTTATCGATGATAAAGAGACCGCGCAGGGATACCCCCGCATCAGGATCAAGAACATTGTAAGCGGTGCTGATTTCTTTTTTTAGATCCGACACCAACGGATAGGCCACATCACCGACACCGCCGGATTTTCTCTCGGTTTGAATCCATGCTAGGTGAGCAAATTCACTATCGACGGACACCCCTAAAATCTCGGTGTTGATGCTGGCAAATTCGCTAACTCGATCGCTGAAAGCGGTAATTTCCGTGGGGCAAACAAAGGTAAAATCGAGGGGATAGAAGAATAAAACGACGTATTTACCCCGATAATCCGATAATTTGATGGTTTTGAACTCTTGATCGAAAACGGCGGTCGCGGTGAAATCTGGCGCCGCTTGTCCGACTCTTAAGCAACCTTCGGCGGTCATACTTTTAATCTCCTTAATCTAGTTTCTGGGAAAATGCAACTATTTTTACATTCCTTAACAACTATATCATAGTCATAACGATTTTGAGTAGTCAGCAATCAGTTATCAGTGGCTAGTGGGGAGATAGGGAGACCACTTCGTGGGCGACGTTCGGCGATGCTCAGTCGAGCCGTTGCGGGGGGTGATGGGAGTTAGGTGTTAGAGAGGTTTGATCGGGCGAGAGAAAAAGAATTTAATAGACTCCGTAATGTTCACTTTTGCAGCCGAAATAATAATTTAAGGACAGCGAAAGAGATCGTCACCCGGGGAATTCAGCCCATTGTACAACTTAGTACAACTTTCTTGCCTCAACGCTCCGACCTGCTGCTGTCTGCTTTTACTTATAGTTGCAAAGGCTATGTCAATGTCATCAAGCACCGGTAAATATCTATCCTCATCCCAACGTCAGCAACTTCTCGAAATCTCAACAGAACCGAATATCTCTGATGTTGATCGCAAACGGATTCAAATCATTCTTTTCGCTGACGAGGGCAAATCCCAGAACGAGATCCGTAAGCTTCTCGATTGTACTGCCGCCACCGCTAGTAAATGGATACTGATCGCCGAGAGTGGCAAGATCGATCGCTGGCAAAAATACCGCCGCGGTCGCCCTTCAAAAGTTGATCAACCTTACCTCGATCGCCTGAGGGAACTGATTAGTAAATCCCCCCGGGATTTCGGCTATTCCTTTAAGCGATGGTCGGGAGTTTGGTTAGCGCGGCATCTAGAGAAGGAATTCGGGGTTGCACTCACCCCCACCCACATCAATCGCCTCCGCAAACAGCTACAGCCGCTCCGCATCGTCGATCTTTCTCCTTCAGCCAAAGCTTAAAACAACTATGCTCGATACTCACAGCCTCGTCAATCCCTGGCCGGAATTCCTGTCCGAAACCCAGTGGCGGAGTCTCCAGAAAACGGCGATCGCCCTCTCTCCCGAAGCAGGTACACTGCCCGTACAGTCGGGGTTATACCTAGTCGTTGGCGGCAAAGTTCGGATAGCGAACTCGCAGCAAAAAGAGATGATTGCGCTCAAAACCGGCGAATTTTTCGGGGAATTCTCCCTCTTTCCCCGATCGGGTTTTCTTCCCTACTCGGTTCGAGTCTCGGCGAAGGCGGAACTACTTCTTATCCCCGAGTCCGCCCTGAGGCCGATCCTGAAAAAACACCCCGCCCTGAAAAAAACCTTACTACAACGGGCGCGGGAAATTGAGCAACTTCTTGGGACGAAGACAGAAGAAACGGACAAAAAAAGCGATCGAGCCTATTTCCCCTCTCCGGCGCAGCGGTTAGGTCACTGGATCGGGCAATCCCTCCGCCGTTATCCCTTCTTCGAGCAACAGTCCGCCTCCGATTGCGGGGCGGCCGGTTTAGTCATGATCGCCCGTTATCACGGCAAAAGAATCAGCGTCAACCGTTTACGAGAAATGGCCAACGTCAACCGCGACGGAGCATCCCTGAAGGGACTGATCACCGCGGCGGAAAATATCGGCCTCTCCACCCGTCCGGTAAAAGCGACTCTAGAGGGATTAGGGAAACAGCCCCTACCTGCGATCGCTCACTGGGAAGGCAAACACTTCGTTGTGATCTGGAAAATTACCCCCAAACAGGTGATTATTGGCGATCCGGCGATCGGGCAATTAACCCTAAGTCGTGCCGAATTCACCAGTAAATGGACGGGATTCACCCTGCTGCTCCAACCGAACCAGAAATTTCGGGACACGAAAGAGGATAAAACCTCTCTCTGGCAGTTTTATCGCTTACTGGAACCCCATTGGTTCGTACTGCTGGAAATTTTCGTCGCCTCGCTTTTTATCCAGATATTCGGCTTAATTACGCCGATTTTCACCCAGTTAATCCTCGATCGAGTAATCGTCCAGGGGTCGTTAACCACCCTTTGGGCGATGGGGATCGGTGCGCTAATTTTCGGGGTTTTTCGGGTGGCAATTACCGGTTTACGCGCCTATCTCCTCGATCACACCGCTAATCGCATCGATACGGCATTAATCACCGGTTTTATCCGCCATACCCTCAGCCTTCCCCTCGGTTATTTCGAGTCCCGCTATGTGGGCGATATTATTTCCCGCGTCGGGGAAAATCGCAAGATTCAGCGTTTTCTCTCTGGGGAAGCTCTCTCGATTTTACTTGACTTATTAACGGTTTTCGTGTATGTGGCGGTGATGTTCCGCTATAGCTGGCAATTAGCCCTCATCAGTTTAGCGATCGTGCCACCGTTCTTTCTGCTGGCGTTAATTTCTACCCCTTTTCTCCAGCGAATATCCCGGGATATCTTTCAGGCGATCGCTAAAGAAAGCAGTTACCTGATCGAGATTTTAACCGGTATTCGTACCGTCAAATCTACCGCCACAGAGCGCTCGACCCGTTGGCACTGGGAAGACCTTTTCTCGGTGGAGGTCAAGAAAAATTTCTCCGGGCAGATCATCGGCAATAATCTCCAGATATTCAGTAATCTGATCGAATCTTTAGCGACGACGGGGTTACTCTGTTTCGGTGCCTATCTAGTGATTCAAAATCAATTATCGATCGGACAACTGATCGCCTTTAATATGCTTTTTGCCCAGATCATCGCGCCTTTTCAACGCTTAACCGTTCTCTGGACGCAATTTCAAGAAGTCAATATCGCCGTCGAGCGCATTAACGATGTACTAGACGCAAAGCCGGAGGAGAATTTAGAGGAACTTTCCCGTCAGTTTCTCCCGGAATTACAGGGACATATTCGCTTTGAGAATGTCACCTTTCGCTACCACACCGACAGCGATCGCAATGTTTTAGAAAACCTCAGTTTTGAAATTTTACCCGGTCAAACCGTTGCCCTCGTCGGTCGGAGCGGTTCGGGAAAAACCACGATCTCGAAATTACTGATCGGCCTCTATCCCCCCACCGACGGGAAAATCTCGATCGACGGTTACGATCTGAGTACGATCGCCCTCAGTTCCCTCCGGCAACAGGTGGGAGTCGTCGATCAGGATACTTTTCTCTTCGGTTCCACGATTCGGGAAAATATCAGTTTAGGTCATCCCGATCACCCCCTAGAAAATGTGATCGAAGCGGCGAAATTAGCGGGAATTCATGAGTTTATTCAATCACTGCCCATGGGGTACGAAACTCAAATCGGCGAGGGTGGAGGGCTACTTTCCGGGGGACAGAGACAACGAATCGCCATCGCTCGATCGTTGATGGGAGAGCCGCGGTTATTAATCCTCGATGAAGCCACTTCCCACCTCGATACCGAATCGGAACGGATTATTCAAACAAATCTCCAGAAAATTCGGCAGAATCGCACGATGGTGATTATCGCCCATCGCCTCTCTACGGTGCGGAACGCAGATTGTATTCTCGTTCTCGATCGAGGGGTATTACTCGATAGTGGAACCCACGAAGAATTAATGGCCCGTCCCGGTATTTACCGTAATTTGAACTCTAATCAATTGAGTGAATAACTATGACCACCAATCTAGACAGAGAGCGCGATAACTGGTCTTTCCAGACCAAGGAATTGATCGATACTTTACCCCTACCCTGGACGCGTGGTTTACTCTATTTTCTGATTATTTTCGTCTCGATCATTCTCCCCTGGGCGATATTCTCAAAAGTCGATGAAACGGGTGTCGGACCAGGAAAACTGGAACCCCAAGGAGAAACAGTCAAAATCGATGCTATCGCGACGGGAAAAGTGGAAAAAATCTATGTCCGTGAAGGCCAAGAGGTGAAAGCAGGACAACCGATTTTAACCCTAGATTCCTCATTAATCGGCAAGGAAATACAACAAATTGAGGAGAAAATAGAAGGACAAAAAAGTCGTCTTTCCCAACAGAAACTTGTCAAAAGTCAGTTAGAGATTTCTTTAACCACCCAAAGCCAACAAAATCGCGCGGCAGCAGCGGAAAAAGAAGCCTCGATCGAGCAAGCGCGGGAGAATGTGGACGCATTAATCAAGAAGGCCAAAATATCCCTAGAAGAACAACAAGCGCGGGTAAATCAAGCGAAAACCGCCCTCGCACAAAGTCAGACCGATTATCCGATTCTCAAAAGTCGTTATCAAACGGCTTTAAAAGAAGTCGATCGCTACCGAAAAGCGTGGGAGGATGGCGCGATATCGGAGGTGCAATTCATCGAGCGTGAGGACAATGCCAAGGAGCGCCAACAACTCTACGAGCGGGGAAAAGCGGAGGTAAAAGAAAATCAACATAAACTAGCGGAATTAAAAAGTGCCTACCGTCAGACGAGTCAACAAACGAGCGCCGATATCGCCCAAGCGCGTCTGCAATTACAGGAGCGGCAGCGGGGTTATCAAAGTCTCCGCCATTCCAACGAGTTGGCACTCTTAAGGATACAGGAGCAGATTAACAATCTAGACACGGAGATCGCAACACTGGCATCGGAAATCGCCCAAAGCGAGAGCCAACGGCAAGCGCTCCAAATCCAACTAAGTCAGAGGGTTTTAAAGGCGAATACCGACGGCACAATCTTTTCATTACCGATTAAACGCGCGGGTGCGGTGGTGCAGTCGGGAACGCGGGTTGCGGAGATAGCACCGAAGGGATCGCGGTTTATTCTCAAGGCAGAAATGCCCACGGATCAAAGTCAATTTCTCCGCGCCGGTATGCCGATAAAAGTCAAGTTCGATGCCTATCCTTTTCAGGATTACGGCATTATCGGCGGCAAGATCACCAAGAAATCACCGACGGCGATCGAAAAGGAAACGCCCAACGGAAAAATTAACGTTTTCGAGCTAGAAATTCAACTCGATCGCTCCTGTATTCAAAAGGGAAATCAATGTATTCCCCTCAATCCGGGGGATACGGCTACCGCAGAAGCGATCGTCCGTCAGCGTCGGGTGATCGATTACATCCTCGATCCCTTTAAGGATCTGCAAAAAGATGGGTTAAAACTGTAGTTTTTTTCAGGAGTCATTATGTCCCATAGTATCACCATCAGCAATCAAGACCTTATCCAACAGCTTAAGCTATCGGGGAAAGTTCCCGAAATAGTCGAGGGAATTATCGGTCGGAAAATCATCACCGAAACCGCCACGGCAGCGGGGATTAAAAACACGACTGACGAGTTACAACAGGCGGCCGATCAATTCCGTCTCGCCAATGAATTACATAACGCCAAAGATACATGGAATTGGTTGCAAAAACAGGGCTTATCCCTAGATGATTTCGAGGAGATCGTTCAATTCAATTTACTATCGGGTAAATTAGCCGAACATCTTTTCGCAGACAAAATTGAATCCTATTTTGTGGAACACCAGCTAGATTATACTGGCGCGGTGATCTATGAGGTAGTGTTAGCAGATCAGGCGATGGCGGAGGAGTTGTATGAATCGATTCAGGAGGAGGAAATCAGCTTTCAGGAAGTAGCGCATCGCTATATCGAGGATGTGGAATTACGACGCAAGGGGGGTTATCGCGGTACTGTTTACCGTAAGGATTTACGACCGAATCTTTCGTCCGCAATTTTCGCATCGGATTCTTCTCGATTGTTGAAACCGCTGCAAGGCGATCGGGGTTTTCACCTGATTTTTGTCGAGGAAATCCTTAAACCAAAATTAACCGAGGAGTTGGCTCTGAAAATCGGTGTTGATTTGTTTAACGGCTGGGTAAAGGAGAAGATTCAAGAGATAGAATACGAGTTTAGTAATTAATCGTGAACGGGGTGGGCATTGCTCACCCCGCAAACATAGTAAGGGAAGATAAGAGTTATGGAATGTGTGATCTGTAAACACGGTACGACTCGATCGGGTTTTGTTACCGTTACTTTAGAGAGAGATAATTGTATCGTGATTTTAAAACAAGTCCCTGCGGATATCTGTCAGAATTGCGGGGAGTATTATCTAAGCGAGTCGGTCACTGCGGAAGTTTTACAGAAGGCTGATCGCCTATTTTGTAGGTTGGGTTGAAGCATGAAACCCAACATCATCCCCCTATTATTCTTCATGTTTTGTGTTGGGTTGCACTTCGTTTAACCCAACCTACGGATTATTTTACTATAAGATTAATACAATATGGATTAATAAAATACCAATAATCCGATTATTCTTGAGTGAGCTTATTCAGCATAAAAACCAACAAAGTGATTTTTAATACATACACTTTTAAAAATTACTGAATTTATTCATTAACAGAATTCCCAGTTAATTTAAAAAATAAATAACTCAATTAAGTTAGCTTGGTTGGTTCTCTTTGCTTCCAACAAGACAGGTTCAGAGTTTTTTGTACATAAATTACTTATTTTTGTTTCTTTAAATAGCTTGGAAGCCCGTTGTTTAATCGGTTTTGATGTAAGGATTCAGGCCATACAAAAAGCAGTCAAACTCATGCTGTGTAAGCATTTAGGCGAATTATGTCCAAATCCTCATTCTCATTCAGAAACCCTGAAAGCCTTAATTTTCGTGCTTATTGAGAATGAAACTGTTAGTTTAGCGAGTTCTGAGATTTTAGAAGCCGCTCTGTGACTGCATTTGAGGCACCTGAATCCTTACGTTTTGATGATGTTTTTGTAAAAAATAGTCTTTCAAAAAGAACATAAATAACTAAATTATGTTCTTTTTGTTCGATTTTGATAGTTGATCTGGTGTTGAAAAATTGTTATGGTTTTCTTGAATCAATAATTTGATTCATTCATTTAGCGAAAATTTGGAGAATACATCTCATGGCTAACATCAAAATCAACGAGATCAAAAACACGGTGACTGACGAAATTATCGAGCTTCGCACCGATGCCGTTAACGACAGTCCAGAAAGCATCACCGCTTTTAAAACTTTACGTCAAGTGGTAGGCGGTTGTTGTTGTTGGTGTATCGTAATCATAGTCGTATGATTAAGTAAGTGTAACTGATTGATAAAATACAGAGATAAATCAGTATTTTATCTCTGTATTTCTCCTAGTTTCCACGGTAGTTCAGCCAAACAAGATACTCCGTTGACTATCGTGGAAATACCAACCAGATAAAGATCGCATTTCTTGAGAATATGTATGCTATTTTTAAACGATTTTCCGATCACTTGGAGCCATCGTCCTTATTTCGATCTTAGTCCCTATCAATCTGGTGCTTGGCATATTCAGGGAATTGACTATAGTTATCGAAATCTTGTCTCCGAAGTACGAGGTGTCGATACGTCATCTGTTACCCCGGTTGCTCTCCTTCACCCCGCTTCTTTTCGAGAGCAATTGATTCGAGAGACCGGTCTTTTTCAATACCCAATTAACGATCCTCTCACCCTCCCCGATGAGTTGAGAACCGAACGTTGGAGAGTTCTTTGCGAGCATTTAGAGCATTATCGTGAGCTTTCACCCGCTACTCAACTGAAAACGGTCGATCTATTATCGAGTTTATGCTTTCATGAAGCGATTACTCGCTATATTCCCGCAATTACCGATGAAAACATTGGGAGAGACCCCACGTTCGCTAGATTAGCTTACAGCCAGGCGATGTCTAAAATCCTTTGTCAAGAAGATATTGGTACATCAGAAAATCTCGAAGATTTTCAACGAATCGTTCAATACGCTTCTAAAGAAAGCCTGGAGGTTTTCGGGGCGGCCGTAGAATTAATCGTTTTGCAGGCTACTGTATTTCGAGATATAGCCGCGGTCGCCCATTGGCGAGAAGTAGCCAAGGAGGCACTCCATCACGTCGAACCTTCCCTCGATCGTTTCGATTTTAAACATTTAACCAGTGCTTTCCAGCGTGCGGCTGTTTTCGCTCCACTTCTGCGGGGTGAGCGGCAAACAGTTATCCGTGAAATGGATATCTGTCAATCCCTAGCGGAAGAACTAACCCGCGAGTGTAAAAACGAGAGCGAACGACTTTCCGCCTACGACAATCTAATAACGGTTTTCGAGAGCCGAACAAAAGAAGCTCTCTGGTTAGGCGATATCGATCTCGCCGAAGAGAGAGCGAAGAAAATGGTGGCGATGGAACCTCTTTACTCTCGTTATCGCCTGCAACTGGGGGAAATTTTACTGAAACAAAATAAATTTGAAGAAGCGGCGAAAATCTATCGTTCTGCCACTAGACTCGGCCCACCTGGAATGGCGATCGCTTGGTTTATGGCTGGCCAATGTCACGAACGATTAGGAGAGATAGACATCGCCTGTGATTGCTATCTAGCTTCCCTACAGATGGATGAATTGGGGATCTCCGCCGTGGAGAAAATTAACAAATTGGCCCCCCGGCTAGGTAACTCGATGCTGACCGATTGGAGTACCATGCGTCTAGAACAATTACTCGAACAACAGGGAGGTATGGTCTCTAAAACGAAAACTTCCTATATTCCTGAAGCCGCTTCTGCACTGAAATTAGCGGGTGAACGCGAACCCTCTCAAATTTAACTCAAGGTGATCGAGGAATTCGGGAAAGATTCTACCTCGATCGCCCCGCAGCCGGAATTCCCTTAGAAGAATTTCTAACCCCTCACTGAATCGCCTGTTTTAAACTACGGCAGAATTCTTCGAGGGATTTTAAACCATCGCCGGCGGAATTATCGGCCAGACGTTTAACCATGGCACTGCCGACAATTACTGCGTCAGCCCCCCAGTTTTTCACCTGTAGTGCCTGTGTCGGGTCAGAAATGCCAAATCCTACCCCCACGGGTTTATCGGTGACAGAACGGATAGAATCGAGCAATTCCTCCACTCTGGTGGCCACTTGGTTCCGCATTCCCGTCACTCCCGTGACACTAACCAGATAAATAAAACCTTGGGATTGCATGGCGATCGCTTGTATTCGTTCCGGGGGACTGGTAGGCGCTACCAATAAAATCACCTCAATTCCCTTAGCGGCAGCCGGTTGCAGCAGACTTGCCGCTTCCTCTAGGGGTAAATCGGGAACCACCAAACCACTCACCCCGGCTGCTTTAATTTGGTCTAAAAAGACATCTATCCCGCGATGATAGATGGGATTATAGTAAGTAAAGAGAATAATGGGAGCTTTCACCTCTCCCTGAGCATTTTTGACGATTTCTAGCACATCTTCCAACTTGACACCCCGATTTAAAGCGCGGGTGGCCGCCGCTTGAATAACCGGACCATCCGCAAGAGGATCGGAATAGGGAACCCCCAACTCGATCAGATCGGCCCCTGCCCGGTCTAAAATGCGTAAAGCTTGGGCAGTAGTGGACAAATCGGGATCACCAGCAGTAATAAAGGGAATTAAGGCACAATTCCCCTGGGAACGGAGAGAACGAAAACACTCGGAAACAGCAGTCATCGAAAATTACTGGAGACATAAAGCACCGTCTATTATCTCATGGTGGGGAATAGCTCGTAGCCGGTCGCCGCAAGCTCAGGTAAAGAATTTTTCGAGTAATACTTAAGGAATATTGACAAAATGGCGATCGAGGTTAGAATAGGCTCAGTCTGACAGTTTTAAAAAAATTTCTTGGATAATAAGGGTTTTCATTCCGCTTTTTCCAGTACACAATAGAACTACTGCCCGATCGGGTTTCGTATAATCAAACACCATATTATATCTATGTTTTCCATTTACATTCTCACTCATAACGAAGAAATTGATATTGCCGCCTGTGTGGAATCGGCACTTCTATCCGATGATGTGATTGTGGTTGACTCCTACAGTAGCGATCGCACAGTAGAGATTGCTTCTCGTTATCCAGTGCGCGTGATTCAGCATCAATTCGAGAGTCATGGTAAACAAAGAACTTGGATGTTAGAAAATATCGAGACTAAATACGATTGGGTTTATATTCTCGAAGCAGATGAAAGGATGACACCCCAACTCTACGCAGAATGTCTCCGTGCCACGCAACAACAGGAATTTACTGGTTTTTATGTGGCCGAAAGAGTTATGTTTATGGGAACTTGGATCCGTCGCAGCACCCAGTATCCCCGTTATCAAATGCGTCTATTTAGAAAAGATCAAGTCTGGTTTAGCGATTATGGTCACACGGAAAGGGAAGAATGTCGGGGAAAAACCTCTTTTTTGCAAGAAACCTATCCCCACTATACCTGTAGTAAAGGTTTAAGTCGTTGGATTGAAAAACATAATCGTTACTCTACCGATGAAGCGGCAGAAACCCTGCATCAGTTGGCTAACGGTGGTGTTAGTTGGAAAAATTTATTTTTTGGTGAAACCGAAGTAGATAGACGGAGAGCTTTAAAAGATTTATCTCTACGATTGCCTTTTCGTCCCCTGCTTCGTTGGTTTTATATGTATTTTATCTTGGCAGGAATTCTCGATGGTAAAGCTGGTTTTGCTTGGTGTACTCTGCAAGCTTTTTATGAGTATTTGATCCTCTTAAAAGTAGCGGAAATGAAACAGGGTTTACCCACTCCCCCCGAAGTGAGAAATCCTTTTCATCCCCCGCAAAATGGTGACAATAGTAATTCCCATAGGCCCGATTTCGTCTCCCTAAAAGGAAAAGCCGATTAACATTCAACCATTATTAATCAGTCAGCAATCACCTAACAACAACCTAGAGACAAAAAACAATCCCGATCTATGTATTGGTAATTTTAGTACAAATGCTGATACTCTCTCTCCCCTCTCCCTTCTCCCCACTTCATAATTCATCTCAAGCTGTACTGTATTTAAACTTCGTATTAGCATTTTAGTACAAATGCTCAAACTCCCTCTCCCATCTCCCCACTTCCCTGATTAATAACGGATGCGAGGATCAATGTAAGCATTGATTAAATCGATAAAAATACTGGCAAAAACCACTATTGTCGCAAAAAAAGCCATTAATCCCTGCACTGTTGGGTAATCCCGCAGAGAAATCGCCCTATATAACTGATTTCCCAAACCTGGCCAGGAAAAAGTAACTTCCGTCAAGACTGCACCACCTAAAAGAGCCGCAAAAGTTAATCCTAAGACAGTAATTACGGGTATTAGAGCATTTTTCAGCGCATGGGCGATCATAATCGTTTTTTCTGGTATTCCTCTCGCTTTTGCCGCATCTACATAGTCCGCTTGCAAAGTTTGTTTCAGATTAACTCGCACCATCCGTTCAAAAATTCCACTCAAGAGAATGCCGAGAGTAAAACTAGGTAAGGCTAGATAATACAAAGCTGTGGGCAACTTATCTAGTTGTAGAGTCATCAGACTATCAAGGGTGTATAAACCCGTAATTGTCTGGGGTGGAGTTTCACTCAAAGGAAAACGAGTCCCCAAGGGAAACCAGCGCAACTGTACCGCAAAAATTAGCTGTAAGAGCATTCCCACCCAAAAAATCGGCAAGGAATAGGTTATCAGTCCAAATAAACGTCCCCCCGCATCTAAGGGTGTATTCGGACGGGAAGCGGTAATAATTCCCAATCCGACTCCCACTATCACCGCAATTAGCATTCCATAAAAAGTTAGTTCCACCGTCGCTGGAAAATGTTTAGCGATAATCTCCCACACAGTCACCCCTTTACTGGTTAAAGAGTCTCCTAAATTGAGACGCATTAGGTGAAAAATATAGTCTAGGTACTGGAAAAATAGGGGTTTATTCAGTCCTAATTGTTCTCTTAGGGCATTTTTGGCACTTTCAGGGGCGCGGTTGCCTAAAATCGCATCCGTGGGATCACCGGGGGCAACACGCATCAGTAGAAAAACCACCGTCACGATCGTCCATAACATCAAGGGAGCTAGGAGTAAACGCACCAGTAAATAGGATTGTAAAGCAGCGCGGCGAGACATGAGGGCTTTCCGATCAGAAAATACATTCTCAAGGAACCATACCCCAAAAAGGACCGAGCGATCGAGAGGTACTGAATAAAAAATTAAATTGAGAAAAACATTTAGTACAAATAAACTAATATATCCGCACCGCCAGTTCTAATCAAGGGACTAGCAAAAAAGACCAAAAGCCGAAAGGCTTACGTAGCAAGGGATAGAAAAAAGATCAAAAAATTTTGCCAAAAGGGGTTGACAAACCTAGGGAAGTTAGATACATTGGTAAATGCGCGGTTGAAGCAAAGCGAAAGCGAAGCGAAACAAACGACGCTGGAACCTAGACAAAACAATAGTTTGAAAGCCAAGCAAAACAGCCTCGTTTAGAAGCAATTCTATAACAAAGAAGTCAAACCCGCAAGGGGGAGACGAAAAAAAGTCAAAGAATCAAACGATTCATCATGGAGAGTTTGATCCTGGCTCAGGATGAACGCTGGCGGCGTGCCTAACA
>NZ_JAPZSO010000037.1:0-1600 GCF_027531715.1 Microcystis sp. LE19-8.1F
TTTCTTAACAAAAAGAGAAGAAACTTAAAAAAAGGGGAAACGATTGATAGGTATAGTTTTGAAAGAAGGAATTAAGGTGGAGGTGAGCAAAAAAATGGAGAAATGGGCAGCCCAAGAATTACAGTATGCAGACCTAGGGGATACCAGAAGAAAGAAAAGGTTAATCAGTATCGTGGAAAACTTGGCCAGTCAACCCAGTACAAGTGTGCCACAAGTTTCGGGAAATCTAGCCGCAGCGAGTGCCACCTACGACTTTTGGAATTCCCCCTATTTTCACCCCTCAGATCTAATTGCCGCCCAAGCCAAAAGTACAGTAGAAAGAATCAAAGAACATCCAATAGTTTTGGCAGTTCAAGACACAACAAGTTTAGACTTTACGACGCAAAAAGCCAAAAAAGGCATGGGTTATCTAGATTGTCAAACATCCTTTGGTCTCAAAGTTCATACCACATTAGGAGTGTCACCGCAAGGAATACCTTTAGGACTAATTAATCAATATGTCTGGGCAAGAGAAGAAAAGAATTTAGGGATGGCCAAGCAACGCAAAAAAAGAGAAACCCAAGAAAAAGAAAGTCAAAGATGGTTAGATTCTTGGTCAGAAACACAACAACAAATACCCGAAGAAATTCAAGTAGTAACAATCGGAGATTGTGAAGCAGACATATTTGATTTATTTGCCCAATCAAGAAGTCCTAACTCTCATTTATTAATCCGAGGAACTCATAACCGAAAAGTTAACTATCTCGAAGACAAGCAAAGGTCAGGGCATCCAGAGCCTAAATATTTACATCAATCCATCAGAGAAATAAAAGCCTGTGGTAGCCTAGATGTGCAAGTAAAACGCAATCCTAATCACGAGGCTAGACTAGCTAAACTAACAGTTAGATTGGCCAGTTTTGAAATACAAGTACCTAGCCATCACCCCAAGGCGAACCCTCGTCAACCTGTCAAATTACAGGTAATTTTAGCCGAAGAAGAAAATCCTCATCCCGGAGTTAATTCTATCAGTTGGCTCCTCTTAACTAGCCTGAACATTAGTAGCTTTGAATCGGCGATAACCTGCGTGCGCTGGTATAGTTATCGCTGGTTGATAGAACGCTATCATTTTGTTTTAAAAAGTGGTGGTGGATTAGAAAAACTGCAATTAGAAACGGGTAGGAGAATTGAGATGGCCTTAGCTACCTATTCAATTGTAGCTTGGAGATTACTCTGGTTAACCTATCAAGCACGCTTACACGGAGAGGAGAGTTGTGAAAGTTTTTTGGAAGAACATGAATGGCAATCTTTGTGTGCCACTATTCATAAAAAGAGTCCGCCACCTGAAAAGCCGCCCTCCTTTAGAGAAGCGGTCAGAATGATTGCTTCTCTTGGGGGTTTTTTAGGTAGAAAAGGTGACCCTTCGGCTTCTCTCAGGGTCAACGGTGAACCTGGTGTTAAAACTATTTGGTTGGGACTGCGAAGGCTAAGTACAGGACAAAAATTGTAGGGAATGAAGAAAATCCCGATGATTAGGCAAAGAAGGGTTAAGAATCAGATGACGAAGATGGTCAAAACCTAAGCGAAAAAGACTCTTAGCACGACGACCGTGTTTCTTGAGGGG
>NZ_JAPZSO010000104.1:0-17364 GCF_027531715.1 Microcystis sp. LE19-8.1F
AATCGAGAAAAGGCAAAAATCAAAGTAGCCAAAATTCACGCTCAAATCACCGATAGCAGGAAAGACCATTTACACAAGCTAACCACTCAATTAGTTCGTGAAAACCAAACGATTGTGGTTGAGAATTTAGCCGTTAAGAATATGGTCAAAAACCCGAAATTATCTCAGGCAATATCTGATGTAAGCTGGGGAGAAATCACCCGACAATTAGCCTATAAATGCCGTTGGTACGGGAAAAATTACATCGAAATAGATAGATGTTTTCCCAGTTCTAAACGGTGCAGTAATTGTGGGTATATTGTGAAAAAGCTGCCGTTAAATGTTCGAGAGTGGGACTGTCCGAACTGTGGGACTCACCATGACCGAGACATTAACGCCAGTAAAAATATTTTGGCCGCAGGGCTTGCGGTGTCAGTCTGTGGAGCGACCTGATGACCAGAACAGAGTAAATCTGTTAAGGCAGGTGCGGAACCCCGCAAGGGAAAGAAGCAGAAACCGTTCGGACCTCGGCGTGAGCTCGGTCGAACGCTGAGCTCACGGCCGAAGCCTAAATCGTGAGGTTTGGGAATCACCGTCCGTTTACGGCGGTGAGGATGTCAACTCTCCATCGACTCACCCTTAATTAGATCCTATAAATATAGAATCTCTATGCTTTCTTTCTTACCCACTATTCTTTTAGCTCAGTCCGCCTCGGTTCTGCCCCAGATAGAGAGGAAATTAATCACCCAATATCAGGAAGTGCGTCAGTTGCCCGGTCAACTAAATGACGTTCTAGTTTTTAATAGCAATAGTCCCGAAGTGGTAGAAAAAGAGGGAATTCTCCTCTCCACTTTCCCCGGTAAAGGAAAACGTTATCCCATAGCTCATCTCAATCACCCCCTACAAGGACGTTTTGACGTTTTCACCCACCACATCGCCCGTCAAACCGATCCCAATCGCAACCTACACCAGGGCCTGATCGTTACTAATCCCACCTCCAAAAACCTCGTTATCCGCATCCTGCAAGGAGTCAGTTACGTCACCTCCGCCGATGCCCCTTTTGTCGATTTACCCTCTCTGGTGGAAGATCCCAACGGCCGGGTTTTTTCCGGTCCCGGTTCCCGTTTAGCCAGCGATATCATGCGTCGTCGCCATGATACCCAATTTCCCACCCAGATCGTCATTCCCCCCGGCGAAAGTCGGATGCTATTCGATCTGGTTATCCCCAGAAGTAGCGCCCGCTCGACTCTCCTCCGTCTCTACAGCGATGGACCGGTCTATATGGCTAATTTAGCCCTCTACGAAGTTCCCCAAAAAGTCAAAATCGAAGATCGGGAAATAGAAACCTTTCGTCCCCCTACCCTAGAGGAATGGCGTACCCTATTAGTTAGAGGTGATTTGGCCGCCCCTCGCGATTTTCCCCCCACTCCCCCCGATCAATGGTCCCCCGGAAGAAGAAATTTTTATGGTCGCGTGGCCGGAATTTCTGTCGGTTCGGAATGGGCAACCCGCATTGTCGATCCCAAAGGGGGAATTAATCTCACCATTCCTCAACCCGGTCAAGCTTTTGCCTATCCTTTAAGTACGGTGACAGCAGCTACTTTCGGAACCAGACAAATTCAAAGCGCCCCCATGTTAGTGCGTTATCCCGATACGGCTTTCAAAGCTCACGGTAACTACGGTGTTCACTACTATCTGACTTTACCTCTATATAACAACACTAGCAAGACGCAGGTGGTGGCTTTGAGTATTCAAACCCCCATCAAAGAAGACAATTATCTCGATCGCTTGCTATTTGTTGAACCCGTCCAGGGACAGGTATTTTTCCGGGGGGCGGTACGCGTTACCTATCGTAACGCCCTGGGACGCACCGAGGAACGTTTTTTCCATCTCGTTCAACGGGAAGGACAACAGGGAGAAGCTTTAGTACAGATAGAACTTCCCCCCGGCGCCCGACGCGACGTTAATCTCGATTTTCTCTATCCCCCCGATGCCACCCCTCCCCAAGTTTTGAGCGTTAAAACTTTGGAATAGATAGTTTTTCTCGAAAAGTTAACGGCTGATTGTCGGGAAGAATAAGTAAGATAAGTAGGTGGGTATTAAAAACTTTCAGATCCCCCCGCCTATCGGCACCCCCCTTATTCAGGGGGGCAGGGGGGATCGAACCTAAAATCCATTTTTAATTTAATTATAACCAGCTACTTACACTGATATTAATCTCTCTCTGGGAATTAGCCGATGAATATTAGCAAAACTTGCTTTATTTGCTGCTTATTATCTCAATTTTTGGGCAATGCAGCTGCGAGTTTAGCGGTGACTAAACTCGATTTTGATACCGGTCAACCCCTCACAAATCAAGTGGTTAGATCGGGGAAAATTAAGGTACAAGTTAGCTATCAACCCCTCGAACTAAACGAGAGAGTTGATGATAATTTTGATATTAATAATGTTTCTTATAAAATCTTTTATAATGATCGACTTTATCAGGAAAATAGCGGGTATAGTGCCTTTGGACATGGCTATGTTGAATTAAGAGATTTAGATAATAATGGCATCGATGAGATTATCGTCTCCACCTATAGCGGCGGCGCTCATTGCTGCACATCTTTGGTAATTTATACTTGGCAAAAAGATAAATTTATTAGAGAAGAAACGGGTTTTTTAGATGGTAGTGGTGGTTGTTTTGAAGATTTAGATGGAGATAATAATTATGAATTTGTCACCGTTGATAATGCTTTTTTGTATGCTTTTAGTTCCTACGCCGCCTCTTTTCCTCCCTCCAAAATTTATACTTTTCAACAGGGTAAATTAGCAGATGTCACTAGAAAATATCCTCAAGAATTAAGAAAAACTTTAGCAGCAATGTTGAAAGCTTTTCAGTTAGCTAAAAAAGAAAAGGCCGAAGTTAATGGCATTTTGGCTGGTTATGTGGCACAGAAAATTCTCCTAGGAGAATACGAAGAAGCTTGGCAATTTCTCCTCGCTAATTACGATAAAAACTCCGATTGGGGACTAGATATCTATGGCGAAAGTACAGTGATCGGCAAATATCCAGACTTTCCCACTGCCCTGAGAGCTTTTCTCCTGAAAAATGGCTATTTATCTGAAAATGCCAACAATAAAAAAATAGCAAACGCTGTAAACAACTATGTTAAAGAAAGTTAATTGTCTGCGCTCGCTATCTTGTTTCCTCGCTACAATCCTCTGGAGTAGTCCTCTAGGAATTAACTCTAGCCTCGCTGTCAATGATAATTGTCAACTGTCCGAATCAGAAATCCAACAACAAGAAAATCTGCGTCAAACTTCGCCCCAAGAATATAACATTTTATTGCAGAAATATGCTGAACAATTGCGCTTTTGTCGTTCCCGACACTGGTTACAGGAACAGGCGATCTGGTTACGTCTCTACTCCTGTGATACCCGCCCCGGCTCGATCGAAAGTATCCTCGATCGCATCGTGGCCAAAGGTTATAATACAGTTTATCTGGAAGTTTTTGCCGATGGTCAAGTCTTATTACCCCCTAACAATAATCCCACCGTTTGGGATAGCGTCATTAAAAATCCCGGTGCCGGAAATGTGGATTTATTAGCAGAAGCGATCGAACAGGGACATAAACGCGGTTTAAAGGTGTACGCTTGGTTATTTAGCCTCAATTTTGGCTATGCTTATAGCTTAAAACCCGATCGACAGGAGGTGTTGGCACGCAATGGTAAAGGACAGGATAGCACCTCTTTTGTCGATGATCGATCCCAAACTTTTGTCGATCCCTACAGTAATCAAGCGCGACAGGATTATTTAATTCTCCTAGAAGCCATTTTACAACGTCGTCCCGATGGAGTTTTATTTGATTATATTCGCTATCCCAGAGGAACGGGAGTCGATTCCGTTGCTGATGATGTCAAAGATTTATGGATTTTTAGTCCGGCATCCCGACAAGCTTTAATTAATCGAGGATTGAATAATAAGGGCAAATTTTTAATCGATCGCTATCTGACTCGTGGCCAAATTTCCCCTAATGATATCGTCGAAGCCGATCGTCTTTATCCCCAAGAAACTGCCCCTCTTTGGCAAGGAAGAATACCTTTAGAGGAGGAGATGAAACAATCAGTTCAAAGTCGTTTTGATCGCCTCAAATTAGAACTTTGGTTCCTAGCAGTTGCCCATGCTGCCCAGGGTGTCATTGATTATATTAGTTATTTTTCTGCCCTAGTGGAACGGCAGGGAATCCCCGCCGGGGCAGTGTTTTTTCCCGATGGTAATCGTCTTGTGGGTAATCAAGGTTTTGATTCGCGTTTACAAGCTTGGGATAGTTTTCCCGCTTCCCTAGAATGGCATCCCATGTCCTACGCTAATTGTAATGATAGTACCTGTGTAGTTAATCAGATCAAAAGAGTAGTGGCAAGCAGGGGAAATCAAACTCCCGTTATCCCAGCTTTAGCCGGTTTATGGGGACAAACCTATAACAATCGTCCCTCCTTAGAAGTGCAAATGGAAGCGATTCGCATAGCTTTTCCCACCATAGATAGTATCAGTCATTTTGCTTTTTCTTGGCAAGAACCACAATTCGATCGAGCCAGAAGATTTTGTTAAATGTAACCCCATTTACACCTCCACTTTCACTTCCTTTGTCTCTGTTTTTTCTTGTGGTGGGGTAACTATCACAGGTGGCACTGGTTGGGCGGTGTTGAGAGTCGGTGTAATATCGACGTAGTTAATCACCGCCCCTAAAATTTTCACTTCCGCTTCTGTTAGCTGGTTAATTGCTTCACTCAAGAGACTAGAACGAGTTATGGCCGGGCGCGTTACCAGAATAATCCCGTCCGCTAGTTCCTCTAAGAGAAGCGCATCATTACAGCTAGACAGAGAAGGAGTATCAACAATCACCAGATCGAAACGGCCGCGAGAATCTTTGAGAATTAATTGTAATTCACTCGATTCAATCAGAGCTGCCGCTTGTTTGTGCGGACCGGGACTAGGCAAAATGGAAAGGTTTTCAATATTTGAGGCCAGCCGGATCGATTTACTTTTTGCCCCGTAGTAAAGTAGGGGTTCTTCGAAAGAATTAGGATCGGGAGTGACTCCGATTTCTTCGGCCTTAGAAGGATTTCTCAGATCTCCTTCTATTAACAGAGTCCGTCGGCCCGCCAAACCACCAGCGATCGCCAGATTATAGGCAGTGGCGGTTTTACCTTCTCCGCCAGTAATGCTGGTGACAATAACCACTTTCACCTTTTCGCCGCCGCCAATACGTCGCAGGGTACTGCGTAAACGTTCGTAGTAGGGGAGATAATTGGCATTAGCATCGGCGAGAATCGGCTCGATTTCCTCGCCCTCTAAATTCCGGATAATTGGCAATTGTCCCAAGAGCAGGATATCCCGACTGACCAAAGCTTCCCGCAATTCTTGGGTACTGTGCAGGCGATCGTCGATCACTGCTAACAGGAGAATCGTACCCAATCCGGCTAAAGTTCCCAAACCAGCCCCCGCCAAGAGAATCAAGAGACGATCTTTGCGGTGAAACACCTGTTGGATCGGTTGAGCTACCGGCGGTTGGGCGATGGTGAGACTACCCACAGTTTCCGCTTCTGCGGCCTGAGCATCCACCAGAGCATTGAGAATATTCTCGTAGATACCCCGTTGAAAGGCGACGGCTTGGGTTAAACGAGCTTGCTGTAGCTGTTTATCGGGGAATTTCTCGTATTGGGAGCGTAATTGCTTTTCCTGAGTCACTAAGGATTCTAATTGTTTCATTAAACCCTCGCGCTGGGTTTGCAGGGCGACTAATTGAACCGCTAGTTGTTGACGGGTGGCATCGAGATTACTTTGCTGACGGATGCGACTGCTGGGAAGATCAGTCAGGATGCCATCTTTTCCGATCACCTCGGCGGCTCTTTTTTGTAAGAGAGATTCGTTAACTTCCTGTTGTTTGCGTAATTTAACGACGGTGGGATGTTCGGGACGTAAATCCTTCTGTAGTCGATCCAATTGGGCTTCCGTGTCCAAGATCTGCGCTCGGATACTGGCAATAATCGGGTCGGCACTAAGGGCCGAGGAGGTGTAAGCTTGATCGGGGGTTAAATCGAGTTGTTTACTCAGACTATTAATTTGTCCTTGAATACCTTGCAGTTGTAGGCGAATTTCTCGCTGTTGCTGTTGACTGCTGGTGATAGCGGCGAATAAACTCCCATCTTGAATCGCCAATAAATCTGAACCCTGGGTACTAATGTAGCGATAAAACTTTTCTTCGGCTCTGGTTAAATCTTTTTGGACTTCGTTAAGTCGGACACTGAGAGCTTCTACGCGGGCGCGTAACTGGGAAGTATTAAGCCAGCGACTGTATTCCACCATTTCCTTCATCAAGGTTTCGAGAATTAACTCCGCCCTGGGTTTGGAATCGGACGTTAACTCTAAAAGTATCTCTTGGGGTTGATTGCTATTATTTTTTCCCTCCGCTTCACCGGGGAAGGTAATTTTTAAATCTCGATCGCGAACTTTAATGATCTGTTCTTGATTAAATTGCAATTTTTCGGCGGTACTGATCAACACCCGGGGAGACAGCAGTAAATCGAGATCGATGGTTCGTCCCGCTTGTTGCAGTTGGGTTCCTGTACTGGTAAAAGCTGGCGGCGGCACCCGGTAGGCTAATTGTCCCACGGCACGATAAAAGGTGGGGGGTTTCTCAGGATCAGGTAGAAGAGCAAAGCCCACAGAACCGCCTAAACAGACGAAGAATACGAATATTCCCACAAATTTGTTTTGATTTAGCGAGATGAGAAATCGTTCAACAATTGGTAGAGCCATAGCTTTTTAATATATTCCCAGATTCTTTACATTTTAGCGGTCAAGAGTTATTCTCGGCCTTGAAATCGTAGCTTATGAAGTTGTGTTGTTGTGTTAAGGAGTGAGGGGAGCGAGTTGCCCCTCAATTATTGGAAGTTATCGAATTGATTGCTAATGTTGAGAATTGTATTGGTAAAACTGGTAATATCCCGGATGGGTTGGGTAATGATATTAAAAGCGGCGAAAATTTTCCCTAATAGGGTGCGGCTGACAATAATTACGTCTTGATCTTCTAAGGGAACATTTTGGGAGATATCCCCCCTAACTGCCGCGATCGGACTCAAAGTTTGACTAACAAGTCCCCCTTTGGCACTGTCAAAACGGAGCAGGGACACTTCATTGACATTAATCCGCAGGCGATCGGAAACTGGTAAACTAGCCACCACATCGAGGAAGGTACTGCCACTAGGAATCGAAACATTTCTCAAGGCAATTCCCGAAGGAAGTAAGGGAGCTAAAACCCTGATCGTGATACTCTGCTGGGTGAGGGTGGTTCTAGCCACTAGGGTGCGATTATATCCCGTTTCTTGCCCCGCTTCTAACTTGGAAACAATCACAGCATCGCCCCCTTGCAGACGCAGATCTGGCAAGCGGTCTCCTTTAACTAAGGGAGTATAAAGGTCAAGTTTCTCCTCTAATACTGTACCATCGACTAAAACCCGACGGACAACGATCGAACGCAGATCGGCTCTGGGAGTGCCACCACCCGCCGCCAAAAGTACCTGCGCTAGGGAAGTATTAGGAGCAATAGTATAAAACCCCGGTCGCTGTACCTCTCCCAGAATGGTTAACTGCACGGGACGGGCAGCGGTTAAAACCGCAATGACTTCCGGTTCCTCCCGCAGGTATTTTCGCCCCAATTCCAGACGGATTTTAGTTTGTACTTCGTCTAAAGTCAGGCCCAGCACAGGAATACGCCCTAAAATCGGCACCAGAAAATTACCATCGGGATCCACAGGACCTGCGGAATTAAATTCGGGAAAATCGGTAACCGAGACACTAATTTGATCGCCGATATCGAGTCTATAGGTCTTAATTTGTCGGGATTGGGAGTTATTTGGAGAGTAAACCGGTGGACTGTAGCCAGTGGGGGGAATCGTGTTTTCAGGAAAGGTGGGATTAGGCGGTTGGGGGGGTAAAAATTCTAACCCAGATCCGGGTTGAGTCTGGGGTATGGACAAAGGACCCTGGGCTTTGAGGCTCTCGGAGTGAATTACCCATAAGAACCCTGTCAGACTCAACCCTGATAAGACTATGACCCTGGTTCTGAATAAACTAACTGGCAAAAACTTGTTGAGCATGGGTGGAATCATACAGATCTATCAATTTTTGGGTTCTGACGATGATAATTTATTTTCTGGGAGTTTATTCTAGTGGGGGAGGCACAAAGAAGCTATTAGGGGCGAGAAAAGTGCCTTGAGCTAGTTTTTTTAAAGAGATGGTTGGGAGCAGCCTTCATTACTTTTCTTTTTTGGTCTGAGGGAGAAAAGTTAATTGACTTAAGACATTTTGTTCTAAGTAACTTTGCACTTCTCCGGCGACACTGAGAGCAAAGGGAGTGAGAGTTTGCAGTTTTTTCGTCGGTTCTAAAGGAATAAACAAGGAAACGGCTATCCAGGGTACTCTTTGTCTTTTTAATTGCGCCCATTGGTCAAGCCAATACCACACAGAGGGATCGTAATGACCACCACCTAGCCAAGCATACCACTGCACCACGGCAAAAGTGTTTTGTTTCCAGGCACGATAGAATCGAGCCGTGGCCTTTCCCCCCGACTGGGTGGGAATTCTTAGCTCGGTTATTTCCCCCTGATTCCAATGACCAATCGCATTGATATCTGACCATTCTACTGCTGGTTGATTTTTATAGTAAACCTGTGGCTTTAAAAGCACGGTGATCCTCTTGCCATCAGGACTTTCCACCACTTGTACCGACCATTCTCCCTCACCGATTTGCCCTTGGCTCTGGTTGATCGTTTTCAGGTCAGACAACTCGATTCCCGATTTTTGGATGATCTTCATTTTCTGAATATTACCGATTCTCGGTTGATCCACCCAAGACCACTGGCCAGAAATTAAATTGGGCAAGATACCGCCTAAAATCAAGACCAGCAGTAAGCACAACAGCAGTAAATAATTACCCGGGAGCTTTTTTTTGACTTTATCTAACACTAAACTTACCTCGGCTGGAATTTTTTGACTAATCATCCTGGCTACCTTCCTCTTGAGCTAGGGACTGTTTCTTGGCCGCCTCGCGGTACTGCATAATTTGGAAGACCAAAACGATGAGTAATAACATCAAGACGGAGTATAAATCACCCCCCCAGCTATCGTGGAGTAATTTAAAGTTTTCCTCTTGTCCTGTGCCGTGAAACCAAGCTAAAAGCGCGTTACGAACGATATTAGCCCCGACACTAATTCCAAAGGCACTGAGAAGCATAAAGCAGGTTTTACGACCGTTTTCGATGGTATTAGTCCAATGGAGCAGCAGGAGCGTGACGTAAAGACTGGTGAATAACATTTTCAGCCCCGCACAGTAGGGAGCGACTTCCACCATCCGACCTTCTACCGCTACATAGATACCGTCAACGGAGACATCTAAGCCTGCTTGCTGGAGAATAAACCCAGCGCAAGCGGCAATAAAAACCTGTAGGGGTAGGGTATAGGGAGCGATCAGGTAGGGGATAGGATTAGGAGTCGCTAAGGCTGTTAAAAGTAGGGGAAATCCCTGTAATTTAAAACCTTCCGTTCCTTTTAACCAGAGACAGATTCCCGCTAAAATAATCGGAAAAGATATACTAACCCAAAGGGAGGAACCGAGGAGATAAAAAATCGCTCCTAGGGTTAACAAAAACGCTCCGAGGGGGTGGGAGCGATCTTCGAGGCGTTGCCATTTTTGGCGATTCTGCCAGACAATATAGGCGGCGTAGGGAAGGCCGATCAAGCCGTGGCTAAAGTATTCGTGTTCGATGCTGATCGATTTATTCAGCCAACCATCGTACCAATGAAAGATCACCGGACCATAGATAACCGCCAAGAAACCGATAATCAGCCAAGATTGCCGATTTTTGTGGGAGACGGTGGACAAGGAAGGACTAATACCCATCTGAGAGAGCGATTTAGTGACAAATTCTGAATTTATGTTACCCGATGATCGCAGTGATCTGTTCAACCACGATTTCAATCTGCTCCTCGCTGATACCGGGGTACATGGGGAGAGAGACAATTTCTTCACAGAGAATCTCTGCATTAGGAAAGTCTCCCTGTTGATAACCCAGGTAGCGATAAGCCGGTTGCAGATGACAAGGAATCGGATAATGAATGCCGGTTTGAATACCGACGGCAGTTAATTGTTCTTGTAGTTGTTGGCGCTCAACGGGACAATGGGCGAGGATGCGAATAACGTAGAGATGATAGACATGACCGGTCTCGGTTTCGTCTCGTACGGGTAAAATACCTTGATCGGCTAAAGGAGCCAACAGCTGATCATATTGTCTTGCCGCTCGCTGACGGGCCTGATTCCAACTTTCCAGATGGGGTAATTTAACGTTTAAAATGGCGGCTTGTATGCTATCCAAACGGCTATTAGTGCCGATATCAGTGTGGAAATACTTGCTCGGTGCGCCATAATTTCTTAAACTGCGGGCTTTTTGGCTAATTTCGGGATCATTGCTCACTAACATTCCGCCATTGCCAAAAGCACCTAAATTTTTACTGGGATAAAAACTAAACCCCGCCGCCACACCGACGCTGCCGGCGCGATAACCTTCTCTACTGGCTAAATGGGCCTGGGCTGCATCTTCAAAGATAATCAGATTATAGCTGCGGGCAAAATCCTGTAATTGTTGGGGTGATACCATCTGTCCGTACAGGTGTACGGGTAGAATGGCGCGGGTGTTGGGGGTAATGCTTTGGGCGGCCGCCGCGAGGTCAATTAAGGCCGTATCGAGGTGACAATCAACTAAAATCGGTTTGGCTCCCGCTTGTATAACACCCATGAGGGTGGCGACAAAGGTATTAGCGGGGACTAGCACTTCATCCCCGGCACCGATGCCGTAAGCTTGCAAAGCCAGGGCAAGAGCGGCAGTGCCAGAAGCTACTCCCACAGCATACTTGACTCCGCAAGCTTGGGCGAAGGCGGTTTCAAATGCGGCTAAAGCTTGGCCTAAAACAAAATCTCCCCGGTCGATAACTGTTTGGATTGCCTCGGTAATTTTTGCTTGTAGGGGCTGATTTTGCCAAGTTAAATCGACAAAGGGAACTTTGATTAAATTGGAATTCATCTAGTGCTTGTTTATGGAGATATTAATTATTAAGTATCAAGAGACTAGCATATATTTGAGCAAGTTGGCTAGATTTGTAGGCACTCTTGTCCTTTGTGTGATGGGGAGGTTTTACTCATTGAATCTGTCCTCTTCTCTGTGTTCTTCGTGCCTCTGTGGTTTATTTTTAACCCTTCTGGGATAACCTAAGAAAAAGTATCTAGGGGGCTAAAGCAAGAGAGCCGATTGGTATTCAGGGGGTTTGGCCTTGACTTGGCCAAAAGAATCAAGTTGACTGCCTAGCTATTTATTTTTGCCGCCAAACTTTGAAGATAATTACTAGGCAGAGGAGAATATAAGCAGAAGTTAATAAACCGTTTAAGTATAAAAAGCGAAAACTCAAGGTTTGGTCGCTGAAAGTAGCCCCAGTCCAGAGGAAAGCGTAAAAAAGTAGCCATCCTAGCGTTAAATTCAGGGATAAGCGACTAATTTGCCCTTGTTCTCCTTTTCTTTCCCCTCGATACCATGTCCAAGCGGAGGGAATCACTCCTAGAAAGGGAATTAGATATAACATTAATTGCAGGCGCTCTAATTTGCGATCGCCGAAAGGATCGTGATTAATCATGGTATTTTTCCGATAGAACTGGTTATTATGAGTGATTTTCCCGCTTTAACGGCGTTAATTCTGGCTGGTGGTCAAAGTTCCCGTATGGGACGAGATAAAGCATTGTTATCTTTTCAGGGTCTCTCTTTTCTGGAGAATATCTGTTTAATTGCCCAAGATTGTGCCGTACAAGTGTCTGTGATTACGCCTTGGCCGGAACGTTACCAGCTGATCATTCCCCAATGCTGCCAGATAATTAACGAACCTCTCCCCACTAGGGGGCCTTTATTGGCCTTTGCCTTGGCATTAACTTTTGTATCAACCGATTGGGTTTTATTGCTCCCTTGCGATTTACCTTTACTAACGCCCCCAATTATTCAAGCATGGTCAAGATTATTAGACACTGTACCAGAAAATGCCATCGCTTTGGTTCCCCGGTGCAGCGATCGTTGGGAACCTCTCTGTGCTTTCTATCATCGTCGTTGTTTAGCATCTTTGCAGAGTTATATTCAGCAAGGGGGAACTTCTTTTCAAAAATGGTTAAATGTGTCTGTGGTGGAGGAATTAATCATCGATAATTCCGAGATTTTATTTAACTGTAATACCCCAGAAGATTTAGAGATAATAATAAACTCCCCAGATGTTGGCCGTAAGAAAACCTAGCACAAAAGGGAGTAAAAGTAAAGATATCGGCCAAGAAATATTGGATAAATGGCGATAACCATAGTAGAGCATTCCGGTTAGATAACCGCCGGTTACACCGATAATTGCGCCGATAATATCGCTATTTATGGATAAATAGGAAGTGAGCAAAATGACGAAGGAAAAGGGCAAAACTATTAGGCCAGCTAAAAATATATCGCCAGTAAAACTACCATATTTATTACTTAATTTTCTGCCAAACCAACTAGATAAAGTCAGAATAATAAAAGGAAATACTGCCCAGCCTAATAACAGCAAAAACTCAGATTTAACTGTCCAGTTTTGCCAAGTCACAGCGATGAAAAAACTGCTGATTATTGCTGCCAATACTCCCGTAGCTAAAGCCTGATTACGGTTGGACTTTAAAAAAGCCTCTGCCATACCAGTCTTTGGTTTTAGCAAAGATGAGCAAGAGATTTTCAGCAAATCAAAAACAATAAAAATAGTTTTTGACCACTTGATTGATTGCTGTTGTCGATAACTTTTCTGAGGGTCTCTTAATTTATTTTCAATGGCATAATAGCGGCGAAAATTTCCCTGTTGCTTAAATTTCTTGGCCGCTATTTGGAAATCTTTTCGTGCTGCTGGCAGTTCCGAGAGTTCCTCTAGAGCCAATCCTCTTTGATAATAGAATTGGGGGTTATCTGGGTCAATGGCGATTGCTTTTCTATAAGCTTCTAGGGAGGATTGGGTGTAACCGAGTCGTTGACGAGATAAACCGAGGTAATAGTAAGCTTGGGAACAATCGGGTTTTAACTGCAAAACTTGCCGACAATCGCTTAAAACTTGCCGATCCTGCTGATTATGGTAGTAAACTTCCGCCCGTTGCAGATAGGCCTGCCAAAATTGCGGATTAATTGCGATCGCTTGCTGGTAAAATGCGATCGCTAGTTGATAATTTTTCTCTTGAGCGTAGTGCCATCCCTGTTGATAAAAATCCTCGGCACTGGGGTTAAAAGTGGGTATTTCTGGGGATAAATTGCGATCATACTCTTTTCTTTGCCCTTTATCGCTCAAAACCCGATAAGCTTGTTCAATTTCCCGAAATTTTCTGACTGCCTCTGGATCATTGGGATTATAATCGGGGTGATATTGCCGGGCCAGACGACGAAAAGCGGCTTTTATCTGATTATTGCTGGCATTACGGGGAATTTGCAGGACTTCATAGTAATTTTTCATACTCGAATGGGGGGGGGAATTTTCAACTACTGAAAATTGTTGCCAATGGCTCGCCGAAACGACTATCATTGTCAATTAAATAGCTTTTATTGAGAGTTGATCGCTTATGTCTGCCTACACTGCTTCCTCCCTGAAAGCGGAACTCAACGCGCGGGGGTGGCGCTTAACTCCCCAGCGAGAGAAAATTCTGCACGTTTTCCAGAATTTACCGAAAGGCAATCATCTCAGTGCTGAGGAATTGCAGGAATTACTGGACAAACGGGGGGAGGGAATTAGTTTATCGACGATTTACCGCAGTGTTAAACTAATGTCGCGGATGGGAATTTTGCGGGAGTTAGAATTGGCCGAAGGTCATAAACACTACGAACTCAATCAACCCTATCCCCACCACCATCATCATTTGGTCTGTATTCAGTGTAATAAAACCATCGAATTTAACAATGATTCCATTCTCAAACACAGTCTCAAACAGTGTGAGAAAGAGGGTTTTCAGTTAATTGACTGTCAGTTAACAGTGATGGCCATCTGTCCGGAAGCTTTGCGGATGGGTTGGCCGTCGGGAATACCGAGTAATTGGGGTTGCACCCGTTCGCTGGTGGATACTCGTTTCCAAAACTGCGAGATTCCCGAATCAAAGGAACCGGAACCAGAAAACTAGACATCTAAGCGGACATTCCCAACTGAAAACCGAGAGCCTTTTTCTGCATTAATTGGAAAATATTATAAAATCCGTTGGCGCGGGAAGGGGTAAGGCTGACTTTTAAACCGGTTTCTTCGATAAAATCTGGGGTGACTTGCAGGATTTCTGTGGGAGTCAGTCCATTTAAACCCTCGATTAACAAAGCAACTAAACCCTTGACTAATTGTGCGTCGGAATCCCCTTTGTACCAAACCTGGCCATTTTCGAGGTCGGCAGTGATATAAACTTGGGATACACAGCCATGAACTTTATTAGCGGGTATTTTGGCAGATTCTGGTATTGGTTCTAGTTTTTTAGCAAAAGCTAGTAATTGTTCGTATTTTTGCTTAGGATCGGTACGACGTTTGAGGCGTTCGACGATGCGATCGAGATTAGACGGGAACATATTGCGAGTTAAAATAGGAAAAAATTAGCCAATAGCTTTTTTATATTAGCATTCTCGCGGAAGTTGAGTGCTGTGGTTATCGGTGTCAGGGTAGTGGGAGTCAAACACGATACCGGCGAAAGGGGAAGATTAAGCTATGTTCTCTGGGAAGAAGCTTATATTATGCCGATATTGGCCTTGGAAGTGATTTCTGAGCAATATAATGGGGAATATGAGGGAAAGTTAGCGGATTATCAAACCCTAGGCGTTCTCTACTATGCAATTTATAATCCCTTGAGCGGTAGAAGGGGAAGGTTTAAAAATAGAGAGAGATTAGCGGTTTATAAGCTTATAGCGGGGAAATACGAGCTTTTAGAGCCTGAAAATAATCGGGTATGGTTGCCAGAAATCGGGTTAGCCTTGGGATATGAGCAGGGAGAACATATCGCTTGGGTGCGAGAATGGCTGTATTGGTATGATCGATCGGGAAATCGCTATTTAACCGCAGAGGAAAGGGCGAGGGCAGCAGCGGCAATGGCCGAGCAAGCAAGTTTGATCGCCCAGCAAGAACGTTTAGCCAAACAGGAAGCGGAACAAAAAGCCCAACGACTAGCGGAAAGACTAAGAGCGCTGGGGATCAATCCGGATGAAGTTTAGGGGTGGGGTTCCTCGGCAATTTTAGGGGATTAATCGCGTAATAATTCCGGTTCGGTTAATTCGTCGGTCATTTCCATCAGGGCCCGTTGGACGGGTTTAATCATCGGGTCGTCGATATTTTCTACGGTATCGTAGCGGACGCGTTTAGCCCGTCTAGCGACTTGCACGACGATCGAGTAACGATTGCTGGCCGCATTCATCAGTTTATCGGTGAGATAAATCATCTCGGAGGAGTCGAATTTAAACCGTTTGGACATAGTTATATTTAGCCTTGTCTGGTGAATTTGGCACTTGTCACTGATAGTAGTTTAGTGATAAGTTTTATTACTCAGTCCACCTTACCATATTTTGTCAACCTTAAGGATAGGGTGATCCTTGATCTCGATCGGATTTTGTCAACTACTTTTTACAAAACTTAAATCAATTTTATACAAGTTTAAAAATATACAAATAAAGAGATAAATTTTGAAATAAATAAACCCAAAAAAGGGACACAATCGCGGTGGCTGTAAATATACTTGAACATATAATGCAAAGTAATCTTTGCTACATATATACCCAATTAAATGGCTGAGTTATTTTATGTCCACCACCATCAGAACTCAAGACAATCTCTCCGCTTGGGAGCGGTTTGGTCAGTGGATCACCAGCACTAATAACCGTCTCTATATAGGTTGGTTCGGTGTCATCCTGATCCCGACGATCTTAACCGCTACCATCTGCTATATTATCGCCTTTATTGCCGCTCCTCCTGTCGATATCGACGGTATTCGCGAGCCGGTTTCTGGCTCCTTACTCTACGGTAATAACATCATTTCTGGTGCGGTAGTCCCTTCCTCCAATGCTATCGGTTTGCACTTCTATCCCATCTGGGAAGCGGCCAGTTTAGACGAATGGCTGTATAACGGTGGTCCCTACCAATTAGTGGTTTTCCACTTCCTCATTGGGATTTTCTGCTGGATGGGTCGTCAGTGGGAACTGAGCTACCGTTTAGGAATGCGTCCCTGGATCTGTGTGGCTTATTCGGCCCCTGTATCGGCTGCTACTGCTGTTTTCCTAATCTATCCGATTGGACAGGGTTCTTTCTCCGATGGTATGCCTTTGGGAATCTCTGGAACCTTCAACTTTATGATCGTGTTCCAAGCGGAACATAATATCCTCATGCACCCCTTCCATATGTTGGGTGTTGCGGGTGTCTTTGGTGGTTCTCTCTTCTCCGCTATGCACGGTTCCTTGGTGACTTCCTCCCTCGTCCGGGAAACTTCCGAATCGGAATCGCAAAACTACGGTTACAAATTCGGTCAAGAAGAAGAAACCTACAATATTGTCGCCGCTCACGGTTACTTTGGACGCTTAATCTTCCAATACGCTTCCTTTAACAATAGCCGCAGCCTACACTTCTTCCTGGGAGCTTGGCCGGTGGTGGGGATCTGGTTCACCGCTATGGGTATCTCAACCATGGCTTTTAACCTCAACGGTTTCAACTTTAACCAGTCGATTATCGATTCCCAGGGACGTGCGGTCGCAACGCGCTCGCTACGCGAGACCGCAACTTGGGCGGATGTGATCAACCGCGCTAACATTGGTTTTGAAGTGATGCACGAACGCAACGCTCATAACTTCCCCCTCGATTTAGCTTCCAGTGATGCTATGCCCATGGACTTGACAGCGCCGGCGATCGATGGTTAAAAATAAACAGATGTTGGATCCCCATCCAACATCCGCATTCTAACTCTGCACACATTTTGCTAAGTCCTCATGATAAGTCAAAAAACGCTTCCTTTTTGGGGGCGTTTTTATTTATTCGATTGAAAAAACCGATGACAATCATTACTAAAGCTGATAAGAAAGGGGGAAGTGGGGTGTGGGGTGTAGGGTGTAGGGTGTAGGGTGTAGGGTGTAGGGTGTAGGGTGTAGGGTGTGGGGTGTGGGGAGAATAAAGCTGCCTATTGCCTATTGCCTATTGCCTATTGCCTATTGCCTATTGCCTATTGCCTATTGCCTATTGCCTATTGCCTATTGCCTATTGCCTATTGCCTATTGCCTATTGCCTATTGCCTATTGCCTATTGCCTATTGC
>NZ_JAPZSO010000232.1:0-23846 GCF_027531715.1 Microcystis sp. LE19-8.1F
GCGTTGCT
The DNA here is from genome assembly GCF_027531715.1 of Microcystis sp. LE19-8.1F. Classification (NCBI taxonomy): domain Bacteria; kingdom Bacillati; phylum Cyanobacteriota; class Cyanophyceae; order Chroococcales; family Microcystaceae; genus Microcystis; species Microcystis sp. LE19-8.1F. Next base: position 9 of record NZ_JAPZSO010000232.1, read on the forward strand.
GATTTTGTTCTAGGATTGTCTCAGATTTTTGATTCAAGTCAGTAATTTTTATTCCTAACTCAACCATAGTTGTCATGGAACGCTGGAAGTCTTGAGTTAAAGAAGCTAGAGATTGAGTTGATTGGTTTAAATCTGTAGTAGAATTAGCAAACTGTTGATGAGCAGTCATTAAATCTGCGGTTGCTTGCACTAACTTATCAGCAAATTGACTACTTTCGATTTTTTCGGAAGCTTCCAGAAAACCTAGCGCACTATTTTGTAATTTTTGAGAAGATTCTTGGATATTTAAATACACTTGTTCTGCTAAATCGTTAGCTCTTTTATTACTGCTGATAATCTCCCCGATATTCTGCTCTAGTATTGCAGTGGATTGAGAGAATCTCCCTTGGGTTTCTGCTAAACTAGCGGTAAAACTTTCGATATTACCAGAGAAGTTACTTTTTTCAATTAACTCTGACGCTTGTTTAAAAAGCAGTACACTATTTTTTAGTTCCTGAGAGGATTGTGTAAACTCTCGGTTTGCTTGCGTGATAATTGGTACTTGCTCGTTAAGTTCAAAAGCTGAACGCTGAAAAGTCGTCGCACCGGTAGATAAAGTTCCCGCAGTTTCAGTTAATCTTTCACAAACCTGGGTGACTAACTTAGCGGTTTCCTGATTACGTTCGGCAATTTCTTTAGCAACTTCTCTTAAAGAAGATTCTAATACTCTCGTCACCTCAGTATGAAAGTTATTTAGAAATGTTTCCTGTTTCTCCACCATGCGATTAACCGCTTTATCCAAGCGACTATTCCCTTTTACAGTGTTATCTAAATAGTCTTCTAGGGAGCTAATTAGATTTACTTTAGCAAGGTTGGTGTTAAAGATTAAGTTAATCACAGTCAGTAAAGAACTACAAGCTAAACCAATTAAGCTAGTGATAAAAGCAATCCCCATACTTTCTAGGGGAGTTTTGAGCTTTTCTCCTAAACTTTGCACATCGACATTATTAATATCGATAAGTGTGCTGATTCCCGTCAGATTGAGGGTAATTCCGAGGAAAGTTCCCAATAAACCAAAAGCGAGGAGGAGATTGGGTAACACTCTCACAAAATAATCCCATTTCTCGCATCTGAGAGATTTAGACATGAAAGTAAATTTTTCCGCATGGTATAAACTATCCACCAAAGCTGCGGTATTAACATCATCTAGTTGACTACTGGCTATCTTAAATCTATTCTCTAGATTGGAGACAATTTTTGGTTGAACACCGCGACTTTTCCCCCGAATTAAACGCTTGACTTTTGCGGTTGACTTTTGGAGATGTTTATAGAGAGCAATCCGGATTCCCACAGCTAAGACGGTGGGAAAAATAACCAAGACTAGAGTTAAAAGAATCAGATAGGGGGGAAAAAGGTTAAGTAATGCCATGATAGTTATTGGATACCTCGAATTGTGGTTGATAGAGAGAGTTGGGGGTGAATGTTTCCTCAGATAGCTGGGGAAACATTATTAAGATTGATTAATTTGACCATTCATCAGTAGTGCTAACCTCTGCGGGTAAACTGGGTTGACTACTGTTATTGTTTGTTCCCAGTAAAGTTTGTTGCTTTTGCTGTTGTTTGTCGAGTTTTTTCTGTTCAGCAGCACGTTTTTCTAGTTCCATTTTCAGTTGATTAACAAAACGGGTGATAATTCCTTCTTTTGCCTCCTGTATATGATTTCCATCTTGTCCAACTACCTTATTTTTGTAGCGAGAATTGGGGTGATGGTCAGGTAAATTTTTGACATTGTTGACAAAATAGCTGACATTCTGGAAATAATCACCCTCGTTAGTAAATAATAGAGGAGGGTTAGCCAAAATCTCATTTTTTGCCTGATTAAGCAGTACCTGCAAAGCATTAATCATGTCCTTACGAGAAGCAAATTGTTCTAAAGCAAGTCGCCAATTACCGCTAATGTCAATGATGGAATTATTGTTAAATAAATCGCCTTCGATGACTAATTGATAAGTATCATCCTCCTCATCGTATTCTAGTAAACCGAGAGCAATTGCGGGATAGAAAATAAACTCTAATTCCTCAATTAATTTGGCAGGTGGTGGGATAATATCAGCAAAATCTATTCTGTAATCATTGTGTAAAATGCTGATTCTCTTTTGGTCTTGATAGATTTTTTGTAACCCAGATAAATCAGTAATGATTCTTAGGGGAAACCCACCAAATTCGTAGGTAATTAGGATTTCTTCGTCGGTTTGAATTGATTCAAAAGAAGTCCCCAGATTAATATTTAAATCAGATTCAAGAGTCTTCATAAATCTTTGCATGGTGGGTGAATTATCGTCCTTAGTCCCAATTAGTAATGCTTTATCTGTATGCAAGCGATAGTAAGCATCATTAACATTTATCGGTAACATTAAATCAGCTTCTCGCAGAATTTGCGCCAAGCGTTCAGGAAAATCATGGGGTTTATATTGACCCATAAATCGCTTAATTACGGCATCAATTTTATTAGTGCTTACCGATTGAAACTGTTTCTCGATTGTTGCTGTTAGGGTCTCTTTGAGAGTCTCATTATCAATAACAAAAGATTGGCTAAATAAACTGAATAGGGAAGTATTATAGCCTAAATTATTGGTGACTTTTTGGCTAACGGAAATGTATTGAGTTCGGGAGTTACTGTCAGGGATACAGTTATCAATATTCTCCTCTGGGAAAATACCTTCCCCAGTCATCTCGTCGAGATTTAACTGCATTAACTCCTGTTCGTATTTATCGTATTCTGTGATTAGCTGATATAGGGATTCTTTCAGTTGTTGTATCTGCAGCATTCGACTGGAAATATGCTTGAGAATCGCTTCAACAATCTTTCTGGATTCCCCATTGATGCTGAAATTAAAGTTATGCTGAATTAATTTTTGTCCGCTTTGAACGTAGTCTCTTAACTCGGCCTTGATTCTCTCACTATTGGCATTTTTATTGAACATCTTGAAGACAGACTTTTTCCCGTTTATATCTTCGAGAGTTTGTTTAATATTTCGCCAAATGTTATCAATTTTTTCCGAGGAATGAAACCCTTTATTATCCTGAGATAATTCCTCTAGATTACCCTTGTAGGTATTAATCTGTACTTGTAAAGCGACCAAAAAAGATAGGCTATTTTCCAAAGAAAATTCTAGGCTATCAGGATTAAGAAGAATCTCCAAAAATTGGTCAATATCTGACTTAAATTTTTCGATTAACTTAGGTTGAGTTTGTTGGGTCAGAGTTAACCAGATTCCGCGACTGCTATCTGTTTCTCCTCCTTGTACTTTGCGAAACTCTTTTTCTAGGGATTGCTTGACGGTTTGGGGTAAATTCTCCAAATCTTGACTATTGGATATTTCTTCCTCTAGGGAATTTTTCCAAGAGGTTAAAGTCTTAGAAAAAGTTTTATTATTCTCTAGGGTTGCTTCTTCCAATCTGGCAGTAAAATAATCCTTATTACTTTGGGTACTCCAATTAGCTAGGAACTTACTTAATAACTCTTGTCCACTGGGACTTTGACCATATCCCTCTAACCAAAATTTAATTAATTTGAGACTAAAACGATTGAGACCAATCTGCACAATTCGGTCGCGAGTAAAATAAATCCTCGCTAGTCCAAAGGAGATATAACCTTGACACATCTGAAAAGGATGATTATCTTTACGAATCATCGGGTCTTTATAGTTATCCCGATTTCTTTTGATGGGGAGAGATAACTCATCGGCAAAATCCAAGAAAATCTTGTAAGCAATGACATTACATAATTTAGCTTTGTTATTAATCTGGTAATCTCCCGAAGTGCGATTAGAAACTAAGTAGGCAAAATCAAAAGGAGAACGTTTTTCATCAATGTTGACGAAATTTTGTTTATCATAACAGGCTTGAAAGGAATTACTTTCATTGGTATAATGGTCTAACTCTTTCAAAGCTGCATAGGTATTAGCTCTCATAATTGCCCCATCACCATAAAGTTTAGGACTAATTACCAAATAACCAAAGGATGTATATTCGTTGGTTTGTTGTAAAATATGACGCAAAGTGTAGGCCACATCGAGGAAAATACCGCTACCAGTTCCCCCACACAAAGAACCGACCACAAAGACATTTAAACCCTCTTGGACATTAAAACTTTGACCATTAACTTTACCGCTAAACATAAAGGATTCATAACCAGAAGTTCGTCTTTCCACTGCTTCAATTGCCTCCTGAATTTTTTGATAGTTATGGAAGAAAGCTAAACGACCGACGGGACGAATACCTCCCGCACCATTTTCAATGGCAGTTATTTGTTTTTTTAGTCTTGGGTCTAACCAGCTTTCAATATGGGAAAAGGGACTTTCAAAAAGGGTTTTGTGTTCAAGTTCATAGGTGAGATTGTTAACATCCTGAGCATTCATATTAATAAATACTCTTTCAGCAGCTGATAGAAGAATTTCTTCCCCGTGATAGCTATTTCCGGTGGGTAAACCCGAACCATTAAAAGCATTTTTATCTGTGTCAATATGAACAAAACTGACAACGGGTAGGTTAGATAACTTCCCATACTTATCAATAATAAAGCGACGAATTCTCATTAACACATCTCGACCAGTACCACCTAATCCGATGATAATTGTCCGTTTGATAGCGCGGGTTTGACTGGTGTTAGCCATGGTTTAAATCTCCTGAGTTATTTTTTGCTAATCTGAATTTGTAGGTCGAAATCTTGATGGTTATGGTGATAGGTTAAAGTCAGGTAATTTTTATCTATTTTCACCTCCTGAGTTAGTTGACTACCTCGATAAAAAATCTCTGCTTGTTGACTGGGTTTCAGATATAACTGATTGCCGCGTCTTTCTAAATAGCAGCGAATTTCTTCCCCAGGACAAGGGATGGTATTCTTATGATATTCATCACCACCGATGTTAATTTTTCCAGATGTTTTTAAAATATATTTTTGGGTTTCATCTTCATCATCATTAGAGGAGACTTCAATAGTCCAAGCAGTATTTAACAGCAACCAATGACGAATTCCCAAAATACTCGCTACTATTCCCCCAATTCCCATTAATGTAATTACCAATGCTGGCAACCATAACTGACTCAAGAGATAAGAATTAATCAAACAAGTTTCTTGTCCTCCCGGTGCGGGAGTACAAAACTCTTGTGCTGTGGGAGCAATATCGACAACTGATAGTTTATATTTATTGCCGTTAGTGGCGGTAATTTCTTGGGTTCTTAGATTAATTGGTAGGGAATTAAGCCAGTTTTGTCTCTGCAAACTTTCGGGAGAATTAGCAAGACGAAAAGGGCTATTTTTTGGGGTTTCTATCCACTGTTGTGAAGTAATCCCTGCGGCAGTAGAAAGGGGTGCATCGGTAATCCAAACTACCGACTGGGGTTTGATAGCTTGATTGGCAGTTAAACGACACTGATTTAAGCGTGCCAGTCGAGTATAAACGTGCCATTCTGCTCGCTGAATATCGGTATTTTTAGCACTTTGGCTAGATTGCCAGGGAATCGCCTTTAAAACCGCGTCTATATCTTCCTGACTCCGAATTAAAATCGGTTCTGCAATCGGTTGAACATTATCAGCAAAGGGGACTAAATAAACGGAATCGTTATTTTTTAAACTATCGCGAATAATTTGACCGAGGCGCGTGCGTCCTTCATCATTAAAGTTAACACTACCGGTAAGATCGATCGCTAGGATAACATCTCGTCCCTGCCAACGAGCCACAAAATCTAATCCCAGTTTTTGCCAATCAGTAAGCGGTTCCCCGGGGGATACCGTTAAACATTCAGCACTTTTCATCTAACCTCGTCCGAGAGTGAAAAATTGAGCTTATCCCTATCCTTCCGCCATTGTACTAAAAAGTTAATACTTCTTAAAAGTTTTTTTCGCTTTTATTCTCGATTTGCCCTAGGTCATTGTCAATAGTAACCATAGAGTAAAATAAATTTTAAAGTTCAGCTGCCCGCGCATTTAAATTGCTTGTTGAGATAAGGCACTCTTGCAAGAGGCAACCCCCCCTTGCCCCCCCGACGTCGGGGGGGTTGGGGGGGTGGGGGAGATTCAGAGGTTAAAATGGGTCCTATAGCGGTGTGCAGTCGTATGAGGTACAGTGTCACGAGCTATAAACCATGCTAGGCAAAGCTTGGTTTGTATCTCACTCAAGCGCTTACCGCTATAGCTTATCCTCTAACCACCTAATCCTAATTCTCGTCTGAGCAATTGAATTGATTTATCCCCAATATAATTATCACTACAGATAATTTCTGGCAGACGAATTAAATCCGATCGCACTTCATTAATCAGATTTTTAATTAAAGTATAACTCGCTTGATCACTGATAATTGTCTGGGAAGTTCGGGCTAAAACTTTTAACTTATCCGTTTCATGAATTTGGGCAGACATAACTAATAAATCATCGCCCCGTAAACTATGAATTAAAATTTCGGCCACCTTAATAATACCGGTGCTAATACTGACAATCCCCAAACGGCTATCGGTGGGTAATTTTTTGATTAATGCCAATTCCTTGCTGTAATCATAGATATCGATGGGAATGACTCGTAGGTGAAAAGGAGCGGCAATTTCCTCCGCCACACTGATAAAATAGCGACTGGTGACAACGGTGGCAGATTTAGTATTGGCTAAAACTTGGGCTAAATCCTCCATGGCCACTAATTGGACGGGAATTTTGAGGGATTGCTCTAATTCTCTCAACATTAGTTCTCCTGCACCCAAATCGTGACGGGGAATGGTGACAAGAACTTGGGAACTACACTGCGATCGCCAATCAATTTCCGCCAGTAATAACTCGCGAATTTGCTCTAAAGTTAAACCTTGAGCGAGAAAACTAGCCAAACTCTGGCGAATTAGTCGGCCTATTTCTGGATTTTGTTCCAATAGGGGCGAACCCGATAAATTATCGTTTTCATGCCCGCGAGCCTTGACATAAATCCCCGAACCTGCTATGGATTCTACTAACCCATCGTCTTCCAGTTGCTGATAAATTTTACTTATCGTATTACGGTGTAATCCCGTGATCATAGCTAGTTGACGGGTACTAGGTAAACGATGGCCTGGTGGATACTGACGAGAGGCGATAGCGAAGCGAATTTGGTCAAATAATTGCTTAGAGGCGGGGATTTCACTGTCTGGCTGGATTTGGAACTGCATCGGATCACTTCGCTCACAAACTACTTTCGCTGATGCCCATTCTATCATTAGACCCCCTGCAACAATCGGACATCTTCACCGGTCTGATGGGTCTCCGAGGCAGTATTCAGGAGCCAGAAATAGAAAAAACCAAGATGTTATACTAAATCCGTTGAGTAACGCACAGAAAACGGGTTTCTCCGAGAAACCCGTTTTCTACTCATGCACTCATGCAAAAAGGGGAATAAATAATCAGTCCTTAATAACCAGATTTAGTATTATTTATTTAAACCAGAAAAGCCACTTTTTTCCTTAAAAATAGTTAAAACAATCATTTTAATACGTCCCCGGAATCCCACTCATGGGGTAGATAGTCAACAGCTGATTAAGGTGATTGATCCTCGTGGAGAAATTTTAAGCGATCGCTCAAGGTTTTGGTTAAGCGGACAGTTTCCCTTTTTAGCGAATTTTGCTGATAATCAAGCACATCAATCCCTTGACCGATATTTACTGTCGCTTCGCTTCCCCATCCGGGGTAAGGCTGATTATAACTAATACTTACCGGCAAAATCTTGATATCTGCATCGGGTTTCATGATCTTAACTTCCAACGCGATCCGCGCTACTCCCGGTTTCAGGGGATGAACCACTCGATCGCGACAGATACCCCCTTCCGGAAAAATCGCCACCATTTCCCCCGCGGCCAAAAGTTCGACGCTATGGATCAGACTACCCATACCGGGGTGATCGGTGTTGACGGGAAAACCCCCCAAGCGTCGGATAAACCAACCTTGCACCCCTTTGATCTCATTAGCGGAAACCATAAAGCGCAAATCGCGTCCAGTAACTAAGCGCCCCACCGCGTAGGGTAAAATCAGCGCATCCCAACGGGACCGATGGGTAGGTGCAAGGATGACACCCCCCGTTAGGGGAATATTTTCCTGGCCTGTCACCGTTATTTTGCTGAAAAAAGCTGGTAAAACCAGATAATTTCCCAGAAAATAACAAAAGCGAATTAAACAGGGATTAATTCGGGAATTGACAGGAGGACTTTTTCTAATGGTGAGGGACTCGTCAACGATACTGCTTTGAGACATCCGAGTGTTAGGAAAGATCGAGACTTTCTGACCACTTCTACTTTAGTCTAGTTATCTGGGGGGTCGCTATCTTGTCCTGACCAGTTCGGCAATTGTCTTGGGGGATTAAGGGTTAGGATTGCGGTTGTACTCCCGATCCTACTGGTGCGATCGAGTTTAATTGCAAAGAGGGATGATCTTCTTTGACTTGCTGTAAATTCCACTCATTTTTGAATAATAAGACGGGACGGCCCCAATAATCTTTGACAGTTAGAGTATTAAAGAGTTTACCTGCTTTTTCTAAAGCAGCCCAACCCCCGGCGACCCAACGGGCTAAACTATAGGCTAGGGGTTCGAGGGTAGTTTCGACTCCGTACTCGCTTAAAAGACGGAATTGCACCACTTCAAACTGTAATTGACCGACGGCGGCTAAAATCGGGTCGCGTTTAAATTCATCGATCGAGGATAATATCTGTACGGCCCCTTCTTCCTGTAATTCCGAGACTCCTTTTTGAAACTGTTTGAACTTGGAAGGGTTAGGATTTCTGAGATAGGCGAATAATTCCGGGGAAAAACAGGGAATCCCTTCGTATTCGAGCTTTTTACCCATATAAATGGTATCACCGATCGCAAAGACCCCGGGGTTATTCAATCCGATCACATCTCCGGGATAAGCTTCTTCAATAACTGCCCGATCTTGGGCAAAAAGTTTCTGAGGACGGGATAAACGGATAGTTTTACCAGTTCTAGCGTGGTTTACTACCATATCCTTCTCGAATTTCCCCGTACATACCCGCACAAAGGCCACCCGGTCCCGATGTTTGGGATCCATGTTTGCTTGCAGTTTGAAGACAAAACCGGTGAAATCGGGATAGGTGGGATCAAGGACACCGAGGGAGGAATTGCGTCCTCTGGGTGGCAATCCATAGTCGAGGAAGGATTCTAGGAATAATTTCACCCCAAAATTGGTCATGGCGCTACCAAAAAAGATCGGGGTCATTTCTCCTGCGTGGACTGCTGGCAAATCCAATTCCGCACCCAATTCCGAGAGCAGTTCTATATCCTCTTTTAACTGGTAATACAGGTCTTTTTCGAGATAATCCTCAATTTTGGGGTCGCCAAGCTCGATCACGGTTTCCTGCGCCTCCTGAGAGCCGTGGGAGCGACGTTCAAACAGGTGTATGGTCTGGGTGGCCCGATCAAAAACTCCCCGAAAGCGATCGCCAATTCCGATCGGCCAATTGACGGGATAGGTCTGTAATCCTAATTCTCGCTCGATTTCGTCCAATAAATCCAGAGGTTCGCGGCCGGGGCGATCCATTTTGTTAACAAAGGTAAAGATGGGCAACTGACGCAGTTTGCACACTTCAAAGAGTTTTCTCGTTTGGGGTTCTAAACCTTTGGCTGCGTCGATTAACATCACCGCATTATCGGCAGCGGCTAGGGTACGATAGGTATCTTCGCTAAAATCTTGGTGGCCGGGAGTATCGAGGAGATTAATCTGAAAATCACGATAATCGAACTGTAAAACCGTGGAAGTAATCGAAATTCCCCGTTGTTTTTCCATTTCCATCCAGTCGGAGGTGGCCTTGCGTTGGTCGCGTCTTGCTTTGACTGCACCCGCTTGATGGATTGCACCCCCGTATAGTAACAGTTTTTCGGTCAGGGTGGTCTTTCCCGCGTCAGGGTGGGAGATAATGGCAAAATTTCGCCGTTTTTCCAAGACAGCTTCGCCGGTTTCTAGTTCTTTTTCAATTTCGGTCGTCATTCTAATTTTGATCGCTTTCCTATCTTTCTATTCTAGTTTAGCTGGGGAGTTAGATATCTTTATGGCTCTGATTCTAGGTTAAACTCAATCCGGCTCTGTAAAACCATTTCTGCAATTACCGCTCCTCCTTTACCTTGAGCTAAAACCCGCTCAAAACGGTTGATTAATTCGGGAATATTGATCACTTCCTCTACAGATTCTAGATATCTTTCGACAATTGCCCTGATCTTGTATCTTATCTTAGCTTGCTCCGCAACTTTTTCTAAAATTTCCTCGCAAGTCTGCTCGGTTTTAACCACAAAAGTAATGGGATATTTTTGCACTTTATCAATATCTAAAAAATATTTATCAGCAGCTATCGTTTCCGTAACTTGAAAAAATCGTCCTAGGGGTTTCATGACAAAATCTATCCCCCCGTCATTGGCATTTGTTCGACCAGTTTTATATAAAAGTAAGTATTCAGAGTTTAAGCGATCAGGCGACCACCCCCAATATATTTTCTGTTCCCCATAATACTCTTTAAGAATTGCATAACTGACAATCTCAAAAACTCTAGCATCAATGTTTGGTCTGAGTAAACTCCGAATAAATTCAATAGCTTTCTGGGGATCTTGCTGTTGAATATCAATCATCTGTTGACAATAGCTGATAAATTGATTAAATGCTTTTTGTCTTGTTTGCACATAGGCATCAATTATATCTATAATCACTGGCGCAATATTAACTTGATTACCCTCTAGATAAAACTTAATTAGATTCTCATTAATCCAGTATCTATTGGTTTTAACATCTCTAATTATAGGCAGATAAGATAAAGTGGGAAAATACTTTTTAAATTCCTGATTTAATCGATGATTGAGAGCATGATTTTGTAATTTATCGCCAAAAGGAAGCTCCCTTTGCCTGCGAAAAAGTGTCATATACTGAGCGCCTTGATACTCGTCGTATCCATCCTTAAGATGAAACTCATTATTAATATAGTCTTCCACTAAAACATAAATGGCATAATGATTAGCCAATCCTGCTCGGGATTTAGAACCTCGATTAGCGGCTCTAGTTTTAATGTTCAAATATTGCAATAACTCACTAGCATTTAAAATGCTATTTCCCTGATTGGGAAAGTAATTATCGATAATTTTAATAATTATCTTGGTGAATTCATGCTTTACTATCGACATCGAAAAGACTCTCCTGTACAAAGTTAGATTCTTGTTTATTTTCGCTTTTTCTACTATAGCTTTTTTGAGGAGGGAGTAACTTTTCTCCCTTGTATTCTTGCCATCCGAGAATCCGTCGAAGACCAATTTTTAAATACTCCTCTTGTAATTCTATACTAATAGAAATTCTTCCCAAACGTTTAGCTACAGCTGCAGCTGTAAAAGTTCCTGCAAATGGATCAAGCACAATTCCACTCTTGTCAGTGCTGGCCAAAATAATTCTTTCTAGCAATGATTCAGGTTTTTGTGAAGGATGATTTTCGTATTCATCCATGCGATATCTGACCCTAGGAAAATACCAAACATTGCCCGGTACTTTCTCTGTATTGTATTGACTCGGAATCGCTTTTCTATAATCAATTAGTTTTCGTTTTGCTCCGGTTTTTGCTTCTATCTTAATATCCTTTGAATTAAAAGTGTAATTATTTTTATCTTTCACACAGTGAAGTATTGGTTCATACATCGAACCAAAGTATTTTGTTGCTTGTACTCCTGAACTATCATAATGCCAGATAATGCGACTAAGAATCGTCATTTTTTGTCTTAAGTAAAGATCAAAGTAAGGCATTGCTTGAGTGCTGGCCATAACATATAATGTTCCCTGGGGTTTCAAGATACGAAGGCAATGATCAAGAATTTGGTTTGCCCAATTTATATAATCATTTTCCGATTCCCATTTGTCGTAAAAATCGGCAAAATGCTTACCTATATTATAGGGAGGATCGAGAAAAATTAGATCTACAGAATTAGAGGCAATCTCACTGGATAAAATCGGCAAAGAATCACCATGAAATATAACTTGTTCATCAGCTTCGTATCGTTTAAACATGATCATTTTTTCAATTTAAAGTAGTTAGATTTTTACTAGCTATTAGCGTTCAGCACCTAGAGAATTTTTCAGATATCAGAACATCCACTTTTAGTTCTTTATTTTTCAATTAAGCTGAGGGCTTCAAGATCAATCCTATAAGATTTGTTGGGAAAATTTATATTTGTCAACAAAATTACAAAGTATTGTAAATATTGTTAAACAATGTATCGAATGTCAACTATTGGTCAAATAATTTTGACATAATTGGGGTGGAGGGGTTGACAGGTAAAATTTTTGTGTTTTATCCAGCATTTCTTAAGTGTAACTAGGATAGTTTAAAATCCACAACTGATAGTGTTATGAGTGATAATACCAAACAAATTTATAACTACACCGTTATTCTAGAAAAAGAGTCAGACGGTGGTTATCACGCTTTTTGTCCTGCGCTTAAAGGTTGTCATTCTCAAGGAGACACTTTTGAAGAAACGATTGTCAATATTACAGAAGCTATGGAATTGTACCTCGAAAGTTTGATAGCTGATCATCAACCCATTCCCAAAGAAGATTTGATTTTTAAGCCTTTAAATATTTTAATATGAGTCAGTATCCCGCAGTTAAAGTCAAGGAGTTTATTAAAGTTATTGAAAAATTGGGCTTTTATTTGGATCGTCAAAAAGGTAGCCATGCTATTTACAAAAATAGTGGTGGATGTAGGGTTGTGATCCCTATTCATTCAGGAAAAGATATTAAGCAAGGTACTCTCATGGGTATGATTCAAGATATTGGTCTTGATAAAGAAACATTTTTCGAGTTGTTACGAAAATAAGAGTTAAAAGATAGTCGAAGCGATAGCAGCAATTGTACTTTCAGAGGAACGAACCAATGTTTTAGACAAAATGTAAATTATAATCTGCAAAATGTGAATTATAATCTGTAGAAATGTCTCATACACTTTCTTGATAATTGATCTGTGGCACAAAAAGAATCCTTAGATATCAAACATCGTTTTGGTAAAGCTATCAGAAGACGCAGAAGAGAACTTGACTTATCTCAAGAAATCTTAGCTGAAAAAGCGGAACTGCACCGAATTTATATTTCCAGTATTGAACTTGGTAAGTGTAATGTATCTTTAGAAAATATCGAAAAGTTAGCCAAAGCACTTGATATATCTATTGCTGATCTTTTTGCTTATCTATAAATTTGATTAATTGCAATTCAGTATGGATAATAACCAGTTAGTGATAGAAATTCAAAAGCTAATTAAAAACTCAATAGAAAACTATTTTAAAAAACCCAAACCTAGGAATCATCATATTTTAGATTATTTATTTCCAGAGGAGAGACAGATTAGTTCTGTGATGACTGGACTAACGACAAGCATGGGAACTACTTTCTGGGAAAAATTAGCAAACTTTTTAGCCAAAGATAATGGATTTCGTATTTTATATAAGCAGGATAAAAAACTTTTACAACCTAGTCCATTTCCTCAAGACTTAAGAAGTGAACTCGATAATTTAAAAAGTCTCAGAAAATCGAAAGAACAAAAAATATCCATGACAGAGTGCATTGAAAGACTTAGAGTAGTAGCTAAGAAAATAAATAGGAATAACCTCAATTATATCGATCCTCCTTCTGGTCATGGAGTAGATATTTATTTAATCAAAGACAATATTGAGTATGTGTTTGATTTAAAAGCTACACATCCTAATAGGGGAGATGGTTCTAGATTTAGCGACCAGTTGTTAGATTGGTATTGTTATCGGCTGTCCCGTGAACCTTTAGCAAGTATTCACACAAGAATTGTTATTCCTTTTAATCCTTTCTTACCTCAAACATGGTGGCAATCACAGGGAAATAAAATGTATCCTCTAGAGGAACATCATGATATATGGGTTGAAAATGAATTTTGGGATTTTTGTTCTGGTAAAATCAATACTTGGTCATTAATTAAAGAAGCTTTTATCGATCTTCAAAAAGATCAAGCATTTATCAACAAGTATAGACAAAAGTTTCGTAATTATCTAGATAATTAATTTGGTAAAATTATTTCCAGTAAATTTCTTGCTACTGCCTCCACCACTGGTACAGGAACAGCGTTTCCGAATTGTTTTTTAGCGATAGCTGGCTGTGGATGATAGATAAAATTATCAGGGAATCCTTGTAATTTACGCGCATCTTGGGGAGTAATTTCTCGAAACTTTTTGGGTTTATAGATTTTCTTTAAAAACAATTGTTTGTATTCTTGGGGATGAGTAGCGGTAATTGAAATAGTAGCAATATAATCTTTAGCACCCGTAGCGGTTAGGGTAGGAATAATATCGGCCGTCGGTAAAATAATCCGATAAATGCCGTTAATTCCCGTCATATTTTTCGAGTTAATAAATTCATACTTACCTGCGGTCGTTTGCCAACAAATACCGAGAGAAACTAACTGATTTAGTTCCTCGATTTTTAGGTCGGGTATAATTTCCAAAAAAGCAGAAAAAGCCACGGGATGACCATCTTTTTCGCCATACTTTTTACTGCGTCTTAATTTCAGCAAAGCTAAACAGATACTTTTTTGTCGTTCCGTAGTTTTGATAATATCCCAAGAATGAATAGTTGTGTGGCCATTTCTTAAATCAGAAAAAATAAAAAAGTCATTTAATTCATCTTCTTTTTGAAAACGAGTTCTCGATGGAGGAACAAACCCATTAAATAAAGTATCCGCGGATAACTTGACTTTCTCGACGGGTTGAATATTTTTGATGTCTTCTAAAATATCTAAAACCTTCGGATGGATACCCAAAGGTAAGGGAAATTTAAACCGCTCATAGTTTTCTATATTTTTTCTAATTCCTACGATAAAAACTCTCTCGCGATTCTGGGGTAAACCAAAATCGTAGGCATTTAATAACTGCCAGTAAACTTGATAACCACAGCTGGTTAATTCATCGATAATTAACTCTAAATTCTCCCGATTGCGAGGACTAGCCAACCCACTGACATTCTCGAAAATAAAGCTTTTCGGTTGACTTTTCTGGACTAATTTAATCACATCAAACCAGAGTTTTCCCCGGGGATCTTCAAATCCCCGTAAACATCCCGCCACCGACCAAGGTTGACAGGGAACGCCGCCGACAATAAGATCGAGATTATCGGGTAAATTGCTGATTTTACTCACATCTCCGAAAGCAATTTCATCGCTGTTGAGATAGCTAATAAAATTCTGTTGATAAACTTGGATGGCCTGTTTATCAATTTCTGAATAGCCTGAACAACGTCCTCCCAATTTCTCCAAAGCGATTCTAAACCCACCGATTCCCGCGAATAAATCGACAAAACGATACTGGGGATGGGTGATAACTAGATGTAGGGGTAATTGGGTTTGTGTGCTGACTTTAACTGTGGTTTTCAAGGGTAAATAATTCCTTTTCACCGTCTGGGAAGATGCCTATCTGTACTAACTATTTTAGTATAAATTAAGAGTTTTTTTCCAGAGACCTCTTGATATCTAAAAACTCAGATAAATTTGACATAATCTTAGATTTTATGCCTTAGGATAGTTGTCTCTTCTGTTTTTTCTCCTCCTGTCTCCTATCTCCTGTCTCCTGACTCCTCACTAACTACGACAATTTTTGATTTTTGCAGGAGATCTATCGAGTCGAGGAATACTCGTAGTCTTCGATAATATGGAGAAGTCGCATAGCTGAACTACAGGATTCTTCTAAAATTTCCTGTTTCTCCTGAGAATCTTCGATTAAATCTTCAGATACTAGACGCAAAGAACCTAAAAGACTATTAAGACTGCTTCTCGCTTCGTAGGATAAATAAGCTTTTCTTTTTTGCTCATCTTCCCTATTCTTAGAGTCGGCCTCTTTGCTATCACTAAATTGCAGAGCGTGTAAACGGGCATAATGACCGCCTTGAGCTAATAATTCCTCGTGATTGCCGATTTCTGCCACTTTTCCCTTGTCCAGCACCACAATTTGATAGGCTTTTTGAACAGTGGAAAGACGGTGAGCGATCACAAGAGTAGTCCGCTCGCGACAGAGTTCATCGATCGCTTCCTGTACTAAACGCTCAGAAATTGTATCCAAAGCACTGGTAGCTTCATCGAGAATGAGAATATCTGGATCTCGCAGTAAGGCACGAGCGATCGCTAATCTTTGTTTTTGTCCTCCCGAAAGTCTCACTCCCCGATCGCCAATTTCCGTATCCAGTCCTTCCGGCAGTTTGGAGATAAACTCGTAGGCATTCGCCCTTTTTGTCGCTGCTACAATTTCTGCATCACTAACATCGCTTAATCCGTAGGCAATATTAAAACGGAGAGAATTATTAAAGAGAAAAGTATCTTGACTGACTATTCCCATCGCTTTTCTCAGAGATTTGACCTCATAATCGCGTAAATCTTGACCATCAAAAAGAATCCTCCCGGCTGTAGGATCATAAAAGCGTGGTAATAAATCAGCAATTGTCGATTTTCCCGCCCCCGAAGCACCAACAAGAGCGATCATTTTTCCTTTTGGAATCCAAAGATCGATGCCCTTGAGAACTAATTCTTGATGACCGGGATAGGAAAATTGGACGTTATCAAAATGAATACCTGTCTCTAATCTTTGATAGGGAATAGAGCCATTGCTCATAAATGGTTTATTCTCTCGAATGAGAAAATCCGCTACCACCTCTACTGCGGAAACATCACCCAATAGACTACTCCTAGCACTGTTAATTTGACTAACTATCGGCAATGCCCGGAAAAGTACATAGAGATAGGTCAATAAAATCGTCGCTAAAGCTTGCAGTTGTTCATTAAAAAGATAACGACCAGCAATGATAATTAAAGCAATAATAATTACCCCACCGATCTCATTGAGCGGAGCGATTACAGCATTATTAGTCTGGGCATCTAAACCCGCTTTCTCCCGGGCTTCTATATCTTCCACAATAGATTCTAATTCGTATCTTTCATTGCCAACTGCTTTAATTAGCCGAATTCCCGTTAACAGTTCCAACAGTTTATTAGTTTGCTGTTTAGCCGTTACGGTGATAATCTCTCCAAACTTTTTCGATCTCTTGACAAAGTATTGATTAAGCAGAGCTAAAAGGCCACCCAAAAGACTAGAAAGAATAGTTAATTGCCAAGAAATTGATAATAAAATAGCTAAGTACATGAAAGCTGTGGCGATAATCTTAATCAGGTTTATGTAATTTCTAATTGATCCCACGGCTCGATTAATCTCCGACATGAAACGATTAAAAATATCTCCTATTTTACTTTTTACATAATAATCTATATCCACTTCTAGCAGCAGAATAACTGAATCAATTCGCATATCTTTGGCCATAATTAAAGACAAGTAAGTGCCTAGCCAATTACTGACAAAATTGGTAATGTGCTTGAGAATTAAAATCAATAATATCGCCGCAAACATCCAGAAAAAACGAGTCTCGACCGAGAAAACCTCGAAAACTGAGAGCAGCTTTTTGATAATTTGGGGGGCATTTTTTAATATATCATTTTCGGGATTAATAAAAGAAATTAGCAAAGGGATAACTAAAATAGCTCCTACCCCATTAAATACGGTACTGACAAAGCCGATAACAATGCTGGAAACCACTAATATCCAGTGTTTCAGCGTATATTTAAGGAGAATTTGATTAGGATTCATCGCTATAAGTAATAAAGTAAATAGTCAACGGTCAATTATCCTACTCGCTACAATCTAATATTTCCCTTCCAGAGAAGTAATTATGCCAGAGAGAGTTGTCGCCATGGCGGTGGTACTATAGGAGGCAATACAGCGCTCTCTCGCTTTTAGTCCTCGTGCATTAGCCGAGTCGAGATGATTAAAAACTTCTCTAATTATGACAGCTAGTTGCTCTGGCGATCGAGGTTCGACTAAATAGCCAATATCAGCTAAAATTTCGGTAATATCTGCCACTTTAGTGGAAATAATCGGTTTAGCCATCGCCATAGCATCGGTGAGTTTAATCGGAAATTGGGCGTTAGCCGTGGCTTCATCCCTCTGGGGAACGATAATAGCATGAGCAGCGGCCACAACTTCCGGCATTCGATCGAGCGGTTGAGCAGGTAAATGAATTAACCAAGGTTGACCTTTTTCTAGCAAACTATCCAGATAGCCATCCCCGATTTGGCGACCTCCCACCACCACCAATTTAAAATCAGGATCACCAATTTGATCTAAAGCGATTAAGACATCTTCTAAACCTTTGTGGGGTCTAGCTGTACCCGGGAACATTAAGACTTTATACGCGGATAAACCGTATTTTTGACGACAAGCGACAGGATCGTAGAGATTGGGATCGAAAAGTTGCGTATCCTTGCCATTCGGTAAGTAAATCCCCCCATAGCGCTTTTGCAAAAATTGATTATTAACCGTCACCGCATCGGCGCGGTCAATTAAATTTTCCAGCCAACGCAGATAGAGAGGGTGATTCGGGTCTCTAAGCGCACCATTTTTTTTGAGGATATCCCTAGCTAATTGTCGGGGGTGAGGACGATAGGACCATTGATCGCCACCAAACCAACTCATTTCCCAATCGTCAATATCGAGAATTAGGGGACGTGGGGAAAAAAAACGTTTCAGTAAACCGATGCCGAAACTGGTGGGACGGGGTTTAACCGCATAGATAATCTCTCCGGAGAGGCGATCGAGTAAAGTTTTGATCTGGCCAAAAAACTGGGGATAATTATTGCCTTTGACCGATATCACGGGTAAATTCTGCGGTGGGGTTGGATAGATTTCCCGGCCAAAAATCGGGCCATAGACCGTCACCTGACAGTTTAGCTGTTGCAAGACTTGAGCAATCAAATAGACTCTTGTGCCACCACCACCGGATAAATCTGGTGCTAAAACAGAGATTTTTTTGTTCATGATCGCCGATCAATCCAGATCATTTAGCACGATAGGAGAATGTTAATCAATGTTAACGTTTTTGTCAATCTTAGGCGAACTTAACATTAATGCCCCCCAGAGATCGACTAGACAAAGAAAACTAACATATACATAGCCGAGACGACTAACTGAGTAAACATCACCGGTAAACCGTAACGCAGAAAGGTATGAAAACTAATTTTGCCCCCGTGTTGTTCAGCGATGCCGGCGGCGACAATATTAGAAGAAGCCCCCACTAACGTACCATTACCCCCTAGGGTGGCTCCGTACATCATCGCATAGAAAAGCGGTAAAACTTCCGGGGGAAAAGAACCGGCATAATCGGGGGAAAGAACTTCGGTCCCGACTAAATTAACATTAACAAGGTACTGTTTCAGTAGTGGAACCATGGCCACCACTAGGGGAATATTCGGAACGACACTGGAAACAAGTCCGACAAAAAACAGCAAGACCAGAGAACCTAAAAAGATATTTTTGCCTAAAATTATCGCCAGAAATCCCGATAAACTATTAACTACACCAGTTTTTTCTAAGCCGCCAATTAGGACAAAAATCGACATAAAAAATAATAGGGTACTCCAGTCCACATCCCGGAGAATATTATGCACCGTATCGATTTTCGATTGCTGGGCTAAAAGTAGGGCTAAAGTTGCCCCCATCAAAGCAACGGCAGCGGGAGAAATGGGTACGGGAAAAGATTCACCGACGACGAATAAAAATAAGACTAAAAAGACGATAATTCCCCCCAGAGCTAAGACGCGAGGATGATTAATTTTCGGATGGGGTAATTCTTCTAAATGCTCGAATTTTGTCCGCCAGATTTTCGGGAATAACCAAGGTAACATAACCAGAATGGTAATTACTGCCAAGGCACCACCTAAACTCAAGCGCTGTAGGTATTCCATGAAGGTGATATTAATAGAATCACCGACGATATAAGTAGCGGGATCACCAACAATCGTTAATAATCCGGAACTGTTGGCTACGAAAACCATCAGGATTAAGAGCGGCACAAAATCCACACCGATATCTTGAGCTAAGGGGGGAATCAGCGGGGCTAATAACATCACCGTGGTAGCGTTGGGTAATACCGCACAGATTGGGGTAGTAATGGCGACAATTCCTATTAATAATAATTTGCCCTGTCCCTTCGCTAAAAACACCATTTGTGCCGCTAAATAATCAAAAATTTTCGTTGGTTCAAAGGCTCTCACTAACACCATTACCCCAAAAAATAGGGCGAGAGTGGCATAACTGCGACTGATATAACCCACCGCCTCCTGGAGAGTCATGATATGGGTAAAAACTAAGATTAAAGCCCCCAGTAAAGCCGCTACGGTAATATGAAGCCACTCGAACATAATCACCACAATGACTGCAATAAAAGTCATCGCAGCAATCCACATTGGTAAAGATTCCAGCATTTTTGATCCTGTTTTTACTTTCGGTTTCTCGATAGGACTAAAAGTTTGCCCGAATGTACAGCAAACTCATAGAAAATATGGTTATCTACGGAAAATCTTAAAATTGTTGCGATCGGTAAGCTGACATGAGAATCTCCATAAACAATGTCTCCTGTAAGTTATGACTATCAAGTAGTACCAGCGACATAACTGAACCGATCAAGACATTACTAGGAATGTAGTGATGTTTCAGTCTTCCCCCCCACGCCGACGAAGTTAGCTGACGGGCTAGGATAGAGAGATATCCTTTTCTAGGCTAAAAAATCTAGAAATACGCCCCAAATATGGTTCCTCCGCTCCGAATTTGTCTAGCTAATATCTAGCATAGAAACTTGGATTAGGCTGACTTACTCTGTTTAGTGATCCACCATAACATATTAACCCCAAAAAAAACGATATAGCCCTATACCAGACCTATCCTGTCGGTTATCCCCCGGGTTGCTAGGATAGAACAGTGATAAGCTAATAGCTAACGACTGACCGCCATAGCAGCCACATCAGCAATTTCTATGAATAGAAGACCTCGTTATACTCCTCCCCGATCGCGTGATCGTGATTATGACCGCTCCTATGGCGATGACTCTCGCAGTTCGTCCCCCGGAGGCCTATTGGCAAAATTAAACTATGCCATGATCGCCCTGATTGGCGGTATTTTTGTACTAGGAGTGGGTCTCGGTCTGGTATTCAGTTCTACCGCTAATTTTAGCCCCGAAAACGTCGCTTCCCGAGAAGTAATTGATCGCAGCGCCCCCAATGCGGAATTATGTGTGCAATTTGGGGCCAGCGCCATTGTCACCGATTTGCGGGTTTATGTCACCCTTAACCCCTTTAATGTTTTTGTCACCCAACCGGTTATGCAACCCGGTTGCGTTTTGCGACGCAATAACTGGTCAATTTTAGAACAACAAAAATTAGTCGATGGACAGCAGGTACAAAGTTGTAAAAACCGGATGAATACCTTTGGTTATACAGGTCCCTTGGAAGGCAAACCGAAAATCGATTGTATCTTCCAAAATGAAGCTGGGGGCAATCTTTTTGTTAATCCCGCCGGCGCTGTTGGTCCCAGACCAGATACAGATAAATTCTAAACCGGAAAAGCTCTTTCTCCTGACTACTGACTCCTAATCAACCGGAACAATTTTTGATTTTTACAAGAGGTCTAATGACTTAGCCATTGGCCCGTAGTCACCACAAAAATTCCGCCGGCTTTTTTTAAAAAAGGCTGAATTTTATCGATCAGACGACCAAGTTGTTCGTCACTATTACAAACCGTCATAATGTAGTTACCACTGTAATCACAATCCAAGTCATCACAGGATAAACCTCGATCACCTTTTCCCGAAGTACTGCCAAAGACGGTATAACCGGAAACTCCGACAACATCAAGAACGCTTAAGGTTTCTTCCAGAAAAGCATGACTAACAATTATGTCCACTTTTTTGACAGTTTGTAGGGAAGGATGCGGGGATTCAAGCATGGTAGTTAAGTAAAAAAAGGACAAGTGAAAGAGAGAAAATTTGACAGGAATTATTTAAAAACCGCTGGGCTTTTTAGACTCCACAGCCAATGATTTTAATCATCTCTAGGTACAGAGGAATACCGATGATGATATTGAAAGGAAAAGTTAAAGCCAAGGCCATAGAAACGTATAAACTAGGATTCGCTTCGGGAACAGTCATTCTCATGGCCGCAGGAACAGCAATATAAGAGGCACTGGCACACAAAACAGCGAATAATAAAGCATTGCCCTGTTCAAATCCGAGAACCTTAGCGATGAGAATCCCCACCATAGCATTGATGACGGGAATGAATACCGCAAAACCGATGAGAAAAGCACCAGTTTTGCTTAATTCTCGGATTCTTTTCGCCGCCACTAATCCCATATCCAGGAGAAAGAAAGTTAAAGCACCATAAAAAATCCCTTGAGTAAAAGGTTCTAATTTTTCCCAGCCTTTTTCCCCCGTCAGCATACCAATAATAACACTACCGACTAAGAGAAATACCGAACCATTTAAAAAGGCTTCATGTAGAACCTTTGACCAAGAAAACGCTTCTTCTTCGCCATTTTTCTCTTTAAAGACTCGCACCAGGATTAAACCCACTACAATCGCCGGCGATTCCATTAAAGCTAAGGCCGCTACCAGATGACCGCCATAGGAAATATGAAGTTTTTCTAAAAAAGAACTGGCGGTGATGAAAGTAACGGCACTAATGGAACCATAGGCTGCGGCGATGGCCGCTGCATTGGCAGTATCGAGTTTAATTTTCAGGATAAAGAAAGTGTAAATGGGAACGATGCAAGCCATAACCACAGAGGCAATCAAAGTTAAAGCGATTTGGTTATTGATGCCACTTTTCGCTAGTTCATAACCCCCCTTGAAACCAATCGCCATCAACAGATAGAGAGAAAAGAGTTTAGGCAGTGGTTGGGGAATCTCTAGGTCGGATTTAAAAAATACTGCCAGCATTCCCAAGAAAAAGAACAAAACCGGCGGATTGAGAATATTGAACAGGATTAAGCTGCCATCCATAGGTTTGCGTACATTGAGTTATTCCAATCTATACTATTCGATTTTGAGAATACTGGGAAAATGTTAAGAACCGGATTAAAACGCTTAACGATGGCCGCCCAAAAAAATTAAGATGGACGATGTTTCAGTGATCAGCTTCTCAAGGCAAGAGGCAACAGTCAAGAGGCAAAAGACAGAATCTGGCAATTCTCCTACCTAAAAAGAAGGTTAGAAACTAAGTACATCAAAGCTTTTAACTTAACCAATTAGGTTTTAGATTCGGCCCTTGTTAACTTGAAGCCGTCAGCTTTTCTCCCCTCTCCCCTCTCCCCCTCTACAATAATTACTCGCAGCCAGAAATACGTTGGCTTATATCATACTTTGTGCTTTTTGTCAAAAAAACTTTTTTTTTGCAATAAAACTACATAAAAAAAAGATCATCGTTGTGGGTGAAATTGACTGATTTAACCGTCTTAATTAGGATCACCTTCTAGGTGTGGCAAGGGTTTCAACTATTGCTGCCCAAAAAAGCACAAAACAACCCACTATGAAATTCTATCAAATCGCTGTAACTATGATAACATCGTTGTTAAATAAAAATCTTTCTCAATTAATTCTTAAGAATTTATAAATATTGCGGAATGTTAATTTAAATATTCTCAAGTTTTTGCAGTCAATAAATAACTTTTGCTTATCTTTGTCGGAAAATAGAACTCCTGCAAAAATCCCACATCTACCATTGGGTTAGGAGTCAGTATTTAGGAGACTCCGAGACTATTTTTATTTATTCTCCCTTCTCCCCACACCCCACACCCCACACCCCCACCACCCCACACCCCACACCCCACACCCCACACCCCCACCACCCCACACCCCACACCCCACACCCCACACCCCACACCCCACACCCCACACCCCACACCCTGCTCCCTTCCCCGATAAATGCCA
>NZ_JAPZSO010000061.1:0-13693 GCF_027531715.1 Microcystis sp. LE19-8.1F
ATGGGCGAATAAACCTTTGGAGACATTTACTGATGCTTTGGAGGCTTTTCGTACAGCGATGTCTTTTCGTTTTTTCCCTTGGCTAACGCAGAATATTGATGTCTTTTCCGCTCACAAAGCGGCTTTGGGCTACATTTGGGCTTGAAATTTGTTTAAGTCCCACTAATTGCTATTACATGAGTATCTCTTGTAGATTTATTGTGTATCTTCAAGAATTGTGTGCGATTGCCCTGGCCACCTAACGAGCATATATAAACGAGCATATATAATGATGAATAGAATAAAATGCTTGACGAAACTCATTAGATCGGAGAAAGGAGGTCAGTCATGGATCTGGTACAGTTTATGGTAGTTATCATCGTGGTTGGGGTTCTATTGTGGCTCGTGAACAACTACATTCCGATGGACAGCAAGATCAAGCAAATCCTGAACATTGTGGTTGTCATCACCCTCGTTTTGTGGATTCTTAAGGTGTTCGGATTGCTGAGTTTTCTCAAGGGAATTCGTATCGGTAGGTGAGTGATGTTCTAGACGGAAGGAAAGGTTGAATTATTATGGATCTGATGTCCATCACACTGGTGGTGCGCTGGCTAATAGGCTGGGGATTGATGTGGCGGTTGCCGCGACTTCCAGACCTTTCAGTCGTCGGTTCGCCTAAAGTCTCGGTCTTGATTCCGGCGAGGAATGAAGAGAGTACCCTCCCTAATTTGCTAACAGCCTTAAAGCAGCAAACATTCAAGCCCTACGAAATCATTGTCATCGATGACCAGTCCGCCGATGCTACCCCACAGATCGCCGAACAGGCTGGGGTGAAAGTAGTGCAGACTAGCCCTTTGCCCACAGGTTGGACAGGGAAAAACTGGGCACTCAAAACCGGATATGCAGCCTCATCTGGCGATATTCTCGTCTTTCTCGATGCCGACACTGAGCCAGGGGAGGAGCTGCTCCGCAGGCTGGTGGCAACTGTTCAACACTTAGGTGGTCTGGTCTCAGTTCAGCCCTATCACCGCACTGAACGCCCCTACGAACTGTTAGCGGTTCTGTTCAATCTCGTCGGCTTGATGGCCGTCAAACTGGGAGCAAGAGGTGGTGTGGCTTTTGGACCGGCTATGGCTACCAGCAAGGATGACTATGAGCGGGTCGGCGGCCACGACGCTGTGGCAGGATATGTTGTAGAAGACTGGTTCATGGCTCATATTTATGAGAGTGCGGGACTGCCAGTGAGTGCATACATTGGTCATGGCCAACTGGACTATCGGATGTACCCCGGCGGGCTGCGGGACCTGGTTGTTGGTTTCGACAAAAACTTTGCAACGGCAGCAGGGGAAGTCTCTTGGCTGCGGATGCTGGCGGTTGTGTTCTGGCTTTCAGGGTTGTTCTGGGCGGCTTGGTGTCTGCCCGCATCCCTATTCGGCTGGCCGATTGTCGGGAATTCATCCTTACTATATAACGTACTGCTTTATCTTGCCTTCGCCATACAGTTAGCCATAATTGTATGGCCAGTGGGTTCATTCGGAGCAATCGTCTTTTTCTTCCCCATTCCGGTTGCCTTCTTCATTGCAGTGTTCCTGCTGGCAATTCTGAATCTCGAACGTGGTCAAATCGAATGGAAAGGACGAAGGATAAGTACCCGATGGCAAGGTGAATGAATGAGATTGTCTATACTACAGTTACCGGATGGGGTAATCGTCGGGCTTTGTGTGGTCGGTTGGACAGCCTGGTCGCTTTTGATCGGTTTTGTCGGTCATCGACTTCCCCTGAAATTCCTAGAAACGGACACCTGCCTGACCCGGCCACGAATCTGGGGGGAAGATAGACAATGGTACAATCGGGTACTGCGGATCAAGCGATGGAAGGATCGGTTGCCAGAAGCAGGGGATTTCTTCCCAGGAGGTTTTCGCAAAACATCCGTTGGCGGTGGGGACTGTGCCGTAATGTCCCGTTTTTTGGCTGAAACCCGTCGCGCGGAATACGTTCACATCGCCATCTGGCTGTTTTGGTTAGTGACGATGCTCTGGACTCCTGGCTGGGGTGTGCTGGTAAACCTCGCCGTGGGAACAGCTTTCAACCTGCCTTGTTTGTGGGTGCAGCGTTACAATCGGCTTCGGCTCCAGCATCTGCTCGTATTGAAAGGACAGGAAAAAACGATATGCTAAAGTATGAACTTGGCTGTGAATTAACCTACAGCATTGAGCAAGCAAGCACTCTAATTCTTAATGTTGCTATTGTCAGCAACAACCATCAGATTATTGTTCAGGAAGACCTCCATTCTAACTCTCAACGGTCGATTGAGGAATACATCACTTCTGTCAGTGGAAACCGATACTTTCGACTCAATGCCCCTCCTGGCAATTTGCAAATTTCCTATCGAGCAACCGTTGGCTTATCTCCTTATTATTCAGACCCCAGTACGATTTTTGAAGTAAAGCCGGCCGATTTACCCCTCGATATCTTGTACTATCTTTATCCGAGTCGTTACTGTCAGTCAGATCGATTATTGCGCTTTGTCGCGGCTGAATTTGGCCATTTAGTCCCTGGTTATTCGCGGGTGACAGCTATCTGTAACTGGATTTATGACAATGTTTTGTATCTCTCTGGTAGCAGTGATTCTTTAACTTCTGCTTGCGATACAGCGATAGAACGGGTAGGCGTTTGTCGTGATTTTGCCCATTTAGGCATTGCTTTTTGTCGGGCCTTGAATATTCCAGCACGCTTTGTTGCCGGCTACGCCTATGGTTTAAATCCCCCCGATTTTCATGCCTGGTTTGAGGCTTATCTAGGGGGTCGCTGGTATCTTTTCGATCCTACCCGCCTTGTGCCTCAGAGCGGGCTAATTCGCGTTGGCACAGGACGAGATGCAGCCGATGTTTCTTTTGCCACTATTTTTGGTCCCGTACAAATGAATCAGATGAGGCTTTTTATGGACTACTTACCCGATGCCAAGCCGATTTCCGAGAATATTTTGATACCGACAACAGAGGCGATCGCCATCTCTTGAGCGTACCCCAGTCAGGTATTCTATTATCGAAAATTTGGGTTGAAAACCCCGTCCTTTGAGGACGGCTTTAAGCTACAATGGAAAAAGCGATAACCAAGCTAAAAACTGAACCCTGACCACAGATAGTAGGGGGTTTCGTTCAGAAAAGAAGTCAAATTCGGCCTTGAACGAGTAAAACTTTCTAGGAAATAAGGTTGAACATGAGATTTTTTCGACTTGTTCAAAGTGGCCGTCCGGCATTCGGACACTCAAAACGGACGGGTCGAAAGTGTCAGACTTAAGCAATTAAGCGTTTTTCGCTATCTGCGTCAACCCCATTGACGCGACCATCCTAAAAAAGTGGCGTGGTGAGCATGTCAATAACATTGTCTTTGAAAAACCCATTTTAGGAGTTGCCCATGTCATCCTCATCCCTACCCATTAAACCGGCTGTACTGGTTGTCATCATTGGTGAAACCGTCTTGCAAGACCGCATGATCAAGCTGCTGCAAGAGTTAGGCGTAACTGGCTATACCCTCTCGCAAGCCCAGGGCGCAGGTCGCCACGGCAACCGCCAGGGAGATATGGTCGGTTATAACACCAATATTGAGATCAAAACCGTTGTCTCGCAGGAAGTCTCGGAGGCGATCTTCTCTGGTCTCGTCGAGTATCAAGCTAATCATGCCTTAATCGCTTTCCGACAAAATGTCGAAGCGTTGACTGGGTTTGAGATAATTTGATTCGTCACTAACCCCGCCCTAAAAGGGACGGGGCTTGCCTAGACCAATTTAGGCGACGCAAGTAGAGACTACCGCATCGAGACACAATCTGGCCCAGACCTCCGAATACTTCCCTAGTTCGGATTCCCTCTAAGCTCTATTGGTAAAGCGTTGTTAGACAAGACATCTTGATTGTGTTGCGGTAAGGGACATTAACTTCACTCTTAAGGATTATCTCCATAGCAAGAGTTCCTGTTATCTCAAAAGACGGAAAGTCGTTAATGCCCACCAAACCCAGTCGGGCCAGGCGGTGGATTAAGGAAGGAAAAGCTATCGGTAAATTCAACGACTTAGATATTTTTTATGTCCAGCTAACCACTGAACCTTCCGATAGCAAAACCCAACCGATTGCTATTGGTATTGACCAGGGTCAATTATTCTCTGGAATTGGCGTTCAATCCTCCCTTTTTACTCTTTGGAAGGCTCACTTAGAACTTCCTTTTAAGCGAGTAAGAGAGTGCCTAGACAATCGCTGCCTAATGCGAAGAGGACGTAGAAAAAGACGGATTAACCGCCAACTTCCCTTTAATCTAAGAGCGCATCGACAAAAACGATTTTCAAATAGAAGACAAGGAAAATTAGCTCCCTCAATCAGAGCTAATCGTCAACGTCTCGACTTCGCTCGACGTTGACGAACTAACCAAAATCTATCCAATTACTGACATTTACTTTGAGTATGTCAAAACCGATATTGATCTAACTTCCAGTAGAAAAGGAGCTAAGTCTAGAAAAAGTTTTTCGCCAGTTATGGTCGGACAGAAATGGGCGATTGAGCAACTATCTCAATTGGCAAAAGTCCATACTCGCTTTGGTTGACAAACCTCTAATCTCAGAAAATATTTGCGACTAGAAAAATCCAAAAATAAAGCAGAACAATCACCAGAAAGTCATGCTAACGATGGCATTGCTAAGAGGGAGGGAGCATCTCACCTTTGTAACCCCTAAATCAGGTTTTATGTCAAGCTATTTTGAAAGCCTTGCTAGAAACCAGTTTTAG
The DNA here is from genome assembly GCF_027531715.1 of Microcystis sp. LE19-8.1F. Lineage (NCBI taxonomy): Bacteria > Bacillati > Cyanobacteriota > Cyanophyceae > Chroococcales > Microcystaceae > Microcystis > Microcystis sp. LE19-8.1F. The sequence continues at coordinate 4,754 of NZ_JAPZSO010000061.1, forward strand.
GGACAAGTAAATTACTCACTTGCATAAATGAGATACTCCCAAAGAGGGATATTTATGAAGTGGAATCTGACCTGCGGAATGTTGGATATAATCTAATTATGTACTAAAAACAGGAAATTCATGACAAATATTCACTCGATCATCGGTATATTCCCCTCCAATGAAGAAGCAGACATAGTTGTAAGGTGGTAAACGACGTAAATATGGTGGATCTACCACAAGACATGGGTTCCGTAAAGGAGATTTAATTTCTTCTCCCAAAGGAATTGGTTATGTGAGTGGAGATACCGAAAAACAGCTATCTGTAAGCGATGCCAATTGGAAACAATTGGGACAGATAACTGTTAGTAAGATTCAGTTAATTCGTCGTTCTAACGGTTTAATTGTTTCTCACTAACTTATATAAAGCCGCCCTCCGCTATCGCTAAAGGGCGGGGTTTCAGACCCAGTTTTTCGATGAAAGCCCTGTTACTCTACCCTGAGTTTCCCCAGTCTTTCTGGTCTTACGATCGCTTTATGGAAATCGCGGGACTGAAAGCCACCATTCCACCCCTCGGCATCATTACTGTCGCCGCCCTCCTCCCCCAAAACTGGGAGATTCGATTTTATGATCGCAACGTCAATCCTGAAACAGAAGCCGATTGGGAGTGGTGTGAGTTGGTTATCCTCTCTGCCATGTTGGTCCAGAAGCCAGATTTTCAAGCTCTGATTCAAAAAGCCGTGCAGTTAGGCAAAAAAGTCGCCGTTGGCGGTCCCTACCCCACCTCTGTCCCCCAGGATGCCCTGGATTCTGGAGCGAACTATCTCATTTTGGATGAGGGAGAGTTAACCGTTCCCCTGTTTTTGGAGGCGATCGCTCAAGGTCAAAGCCAGGGAATTTTCCGCTCTGGGGACAAGCCAGACGTGACCCTCAGCCCCATCCCCCGCTTCGACCTGCTTCAGCGAGACGATTACTTAATGATGGCAGTGCAGTTCTCTCGCGGCTGTCCCTTTAACTGCGAATTTTGTGACATTATTTCCCTCTACGGGCGCAAACCTCGTACTAAAGAGCCGAGTCAGACTTTAGCCGAGTTGCAGACTCTCTACGACCTAGGCTGGCGCGGTTCGTTGTTCATCGTCGATGACAACTTTATTGGCAATCAGCGCAACGTCAAACGCTTTCTCAGAGACTTGATTCCCTGGATGAAGCAGCACGACTATCCCTTCACCTTTATTACTGAAGCCTCGGTCAATTTGGCAGAAGATGATGAATTACTGCACCTGATGGCTGAGGCGGGGTTTTATTCTGTCTTTCTGGGGATTGAAACTCCTGACCAAGATAGTCTGCAAGTGACGCGCAAACTGCAAAATACTCGCAATCCACTGGTGGAAGCCTGTCGTAAGATTAATGCAGCCGGTTTGCTAATCTATGCTGGATTTATCTTGGGGTTTGATGGAGAGCGCTCTGGTGCGGGGGAAAGGATTCAAGCCTTTGTGGAAGAAACCAGTATTCCTCAACCCATGTTAGGAATTCTCCAATCTTTGCCGAATACGGCTCTTTGGCATCGTCTCCAGCAAGAACAGCGTTTAGTTGAGGGTGACAGCATCCATCCGACGGGAGATCAGAATAGCTTGATGAATTTTATCCCCACCCGCCCGATTGCCGAAATTGCCAGAGAGTATGTCGAAGGCTTCTGGACGCTGTACGAACCCAGCCACTATCTCCGACGCTGTTTCCAACAATGTCTCGGTCTGGGTTTGCAGTCAAAACACAAGCAAACCATGCAATTTCCCGTGGGGAAGGGGTTACGGCTGATTACCCAGTTAATCTGGCATCAGGGTATCCGCCGAGGGAACATTCGGGGACAGTTTTGGCGGCAATTATGGACGATTTTGCGGAAAAAGCCCCAAGTTCTCAATCTGTATTTAGGTCTGTGCGCGGCGGGAGAACATTTTTGGGAGTACCGCGCCTTAGCCAGAGAACGGATTACTCAACAACTAGGCTACGATCCCTTAGAAGTTTCTGGTCGTCCCAACCAGAACTGATTCTGACTCGATAGGGAGGATTGGATTGTATGGTCAAGAGATCGCTCCAGGCCTCCCCTTCGGGAATTAAACAGGCTAAACGAGCCTTTGCGCTCACGGGGTGGACTCAGGAAAATCTAGCAGGGGAAGTGAACTTAAAGACCCGCCAGCCGATTTGGCGGTTTTTCACAGGAAAACCCGTCGATCGCCAGGTTTTCCTGGAAATTTGTTCGATTCTGGATTTGGATTGGCGGGAGATTGCCCTCGCTCCGCCCGCAGAATTTCCTGAACCAGGAGAACTGGCGAAAACTAATATTGATGCTCTGGTGCAAGAGGTGCGAGCGCGACGCCTGGACACCATCCAAAACCAGTGCGGCATCTTGCAGTTACTAGATATCAGCCATCCGGTCAACATTGATGACATCTATGTGGATGTCAATATTTTGGCGGAAATTGCCAGTCAACAGTGGGTGGAGATTGCCGATTGGCAAAACTTGGGTCCCGCTGAATTCGATCGCGTCGGCTTGGGAGAGGTTGAGCAGAAGCAAATACCCGGAATGCAGGCTGTTGAAACTTACTCAAAGCTCAGAGTTTTGGGGAGACCGGGGGTTGGCAAAACTACCTTTTTGCAACATCTGGCGATTCAGTGCAACCAAGGCGAGTTTGCGGCGAATCAAGTGCCGATTTTTATCTTATTGAGAGAATTTGCCGAGGAGTCCAATCCCAGTGGTGAATTTAGCCTGTTCAACTACATCCGTCAGGCATTGCTCACCTCGGGAATTTCCAACCCGTCTGTGCTGGAAACCTTACTGCAAGCGGGCAGAGTCCTGCTGTTGCTCGATGGCATGGATGAAGTTCTCAACCAGGACATTACAGCAGTTCTGAGAGAAATTCGCCAATTCTCAGAAAAGTATCATCGCAATCGATTTGTAGTAACCTGTCGCACCGCTGCCCAAAAACTCCAGATTCGAGGTTTCACTGATGTAGAAATTGCCCCCTTTACCCAGGCACAAATCAGCACCTTCGCGCAAAAGTGGTTTGTGGCACTGAGCAAAACGACTGCTCAAGCGGGGCAGGAGCAGTCGGCTCAGTTTATGCAGAAGTTGGACTTGCCGGAAAACTGGCAATTTCGGCAACTGGTGGTGACACCTCTGTTTCTGCATCTCGCCTGCTGGGTGTTTCAGGGTCAAGGGAAATTTCCGAGCAAGCGGGCTGAGTTTTATAAACAAGGGCTGGATTTGCTGCTGGGTAAATGGGATGAAGCTCGAGGAGTCGAACGCGATCAGGTTTACCGGGGGTTTTTATTGCCCCAAAAATTGAGGCTGTTGAGCCAGCTTGCAGCAGTGACTTTTGAACAGGGGCAGTATTTTTTCGAGCAACGCACGATTGAGCAATACATTGGCGACTATTTGCGGAATTTGCCAGGTGCAACCCTGGAAGCAGAGGAACTCCAACTCGAAAGCGAAGCCATGCTGAAAGCGATCGAGGCACAGCATGGAATCCTCACAGAACGGGCGCGAGGCATTTTTTCATTTTCTTATCTGGCATTTCAAGAATACTTCACGGCTCGAAAAATAGTTGCCAGCCATAATTTGCAGGCATTAGAACAAGCACTGGGAGGGTTGGTGAGTCACATCACCGATTCCCACTGGCGCGAAGTCTTCTTGTTAACGGCTGCCATGTTGCGAAGTGCAGATGCGCTGGTGCAGTTGATGAAGCAACAAATTGATGCCTTAGTCGCGCAAGACTCCTATCTGCAAGAGTTTTTGAGTTGGGCCAGCCAAAAATCCCAGCAGCTCCCAGACGAAACCAAAGTGGCGACCGCACGCGCATTTTACCTTGCCCTTGCCCAAAGCCCGCATACGGCAGATCGCTTTGCCTTAGCCAGCACGCTCGATCAGGGGATGTTTTTAGATGCGGCGTTGGAGAACTTGCTGGTAGAGTTTGCCATCGACCACAGTCAGGATTTTGCATACGTCAATGCTTGTAGCGAGGCACTCAACAACATTCTGGTGATGGTTCTGGATGCTGGATTTTATAAGTCTTTGCAACAATTGAGAGACCAACTGCCACCTCCGAGTCAAAACCTGGAACGGCTTCAGGAATGGTGGCAGAAAAACTATTCTGCCTGGGTGGAACAGTTGCGGTGTGCGATCGCCAATTATCGCAATATTCATCATCCCTGGCAGTTTACGACTGAGCAACAGCAGCTGCTCCAACGCTACTATGAGGCCAATCAACTCCTGATCGATTGTTTGAATAGTAACTGCGAAATAACAGCCGCAATCCGGCAAGAAATTGAAGCCACGTTGCTGTTACCTCAAAAGGACTTGGAAGATCGGGAATGGCAAGGAGATTAAATTGATAGACCACTCATTTGGATTTTACGGGTTCGCTTTCTTTGGGATCATCCTGGCGCGATACTTTCTCGTGGCTGGGGGAACCTATTTGTTCTTCTATTCGCCCTTGAGTCAGTCCTTTGTCAATCACAACCTGCGGCATTGGTCTCCCTCTTGGCGATCGATTCAACAAGATATCACGCTCTCGGTTCTTTCGGCGGGGGTGTTTGCGCTGGCGGCGGCTTTCATCATGACAGGATACAGTTGGGGCATTACCCGCTTATACAGCCACCCTCAACAGTATGGGCTGTGTTATTTAGGGGTTAGTTATGGCGCTGTGTTGGTTCTCCAGGATGCCTATTTCTATTTCACCCATCGCTTGTTTCACCACCCGTCACTCTTTCGGTGGTTACACCAGGGACATCATCGCTCGCGCTATCCTACCCCGTGGACTTCGTTTGCCTTTGACCCACTAGAGGCGATCGTTCAGTCTCTCTTCCTGGTCGGCATTGTCTTTGTCCTTCCCCTGCATTTCATCACGTTAATTGCGGCACTCACCACGATGACGATCTGGGCAGTGTTAAATCATCTTGGGATCGATCGCTTGCCCTCCTCATTTCCCCATCATTGGTTGGGTCGGTGGTTTATTGGTCCTGCCCATCATTCCATTCATCATCGCAAGTACACCGTACATTACGGTCTATATTTCACGTTCTGGGACAAACTCCTCGGAACTCAAGACCCCGATTATGAGCAGAAGTTTGATGAGCGTCTGACGGGTAAAGTCGATGGAATTTAACTCGTGCATCGCCCGTTACATTTTGTCTCGTATTCAAGCAATTCATACAGACTCAATCAATTCACGCATCAAATCAAACAACCGCCTGTTACAGTAATGCCAAGAGCAGAATTATCAACTCGCATCAGGAAATTCAATCGCTATAGTTCGCCATACTATAGGATTTACAAAGCTTTTACCGCATAGCGTTGGAGGGAAAAATGACTTTAACTAACCGTAAACGAGCCGTGGGAATCTTCTCTAGCCATCAAGAGGCAGAGAAGGCACTGAATGGATTACGAGATGACGGATTTGCCATGAATGAGGTATCAATCATTGCCAAAGAGCCTGAACGACTGGAGCAGAGCAACCGGATTGGTGAGACACGAGTTCAAGAGCTTACCGAAACAAAAACAACTCATATTGACGAAGGAGCAAAGACTGGGGCAGCGGCAGGCGGAGCCATCGGAGGACTGACAGGCTTGCTGGTTGGGTTGGGCATATTGGCAATTCCTGGAGTGGGTCCCGTCATGTTGGCAGGGGCGGCTGCAACTGCGATCGCTACCACGTTAGCTGGCGGTGCAATCGGGACGGCTACCGGGGGTTTGGTAGGTGGTCTAATTGGTCTAGGAATTCCAGAAGATCGGGCACGAGTCTATCACGATTATGTGGTTCGTGGAGACTACCTGTTGATCGTGGACGGTACAGATGCTGACATCCTTCAGGCTGAAACAATTCTAAAGCGCCGAGGGATTCGCGAGTGGGAAATTTACAATGCCCTAGCAATTGAAGGCTATGTCGATCCTCCTGCTTCTCGTTTGTAAAATCGGAAATTATTAAAGGATTTGCATCATGAAAAAGATCACAACTTTAATCCTCAGCAGCCTTCTACTGATTGGAACTGTGGCTTGTGGGAACAACGCTAAAACTAGCACCAACGCCCCTTCTTCCACAGAGGAAACGGGGCAAGTTCCTGATACTAAAACAGTCCAAAAGAACCAAAGCGATGCGTCTAGTCAAGTGCGCCGAAATCAACTCAATTCTGATATTCGCGCTCGTGAGCAACGCAACAATCTAACTGGAGGAGATGCGGATCGCGCCAACAGTGACCTTTCCAGTGAAGTTCGCTCTAAGCTAGAAGCCAACATCCCGAAAGGGCAACTTACAGTTTCTGCTAAAGATGGAGCGGTAGTCGTCTCTGGAACCGTAGAAACTCAAGAGCAACTCGACAAAATTGACCCCTTGGCAAAACAAATCAAGGGTGTCAATAGTGTCAAAGTTACAGCAAAGGTGGCGTTGTCAAATTGAAAGATGCTCCGAATCAGCTTGGAACTGAAATTATACTAAATCTGGTTATTAAAGACTGATTATCTATTGCCCCTTTTGCCTATTGCAAGAGTGCCTTTTGCCTGTCCTGATATGTAGCCTATACTCAACGGATTTAGTATTACTTTGATAGCAAGGATTGCATTGCATTTTTCATATTCTAATACTAAATCCTGTTATACTAAATCCTGTTTTAAAAAGATGATAACAATCAGTCATAAGTTAGCCAATGATAGTTATACTAAATCCGTTGAGTATAGGCTACATATCAGGACAGGCACTCATGCAACAGGGGTAATAAATAATCAGTCTTTGATAACAGGATTTAGTATTAGTCAAGTTTTTAATTTCATTAGTCATTGTTTCGAGATACTGACAACGAGTTATCAGAATTTCTTCTATTTCTTCAATCGTCTCAAAATACTGATTAACCAGAAGTTCATCTACTAGAGACCACAATCTCTCGGCTGGCTGTAGTTCTGGCGAATAAGCTGGTAGAAAATCGAGCATGATTCCATCGGGAACTTCAAGTTTTTGACTTCTATGCCCCCCAGCATTATCTTGTACTAATAGGACAATTTTTTCTGCCGATAACCCGACATCTTTTGCCAAAGATTGATAGACTAAACTTAACCATTGATGATTAACTCTTGGGATTAAATACCAGAGTGTTTTTCCTGTTTTTAGCTCAACAAATCCGTAAACATATAACCATTCATAACGAGGATGTACTAGGGCAGAAGGCCTTTCTCCTATTGGAGCCTAGACTTTTCTAATGATTGGTTTTAAGCCAACTCGATGTTCGTCAAAAAACCAGACTTCCACCTGAGAATTGGGAAATTTATCTTTTAATTCTTGGACTTTTACTGGTAAATTTTGCTTAAGTTTTTCTTGTTCAACTGGGTCTCCCTTTTTATGTTTTGGACTGGGCTTTTGACAAGAATATCTCGACTTTTTTAAGTAATCCCATCCCCTTTGATTCCACACTTTTTCTCGTCCTGTTTCCTTTTCTATCCATCTGGCTACCTTCGGACCTGTCCAGATTCCTCCATCCGCAGGACGTTCTTTCAGTTCTTCTTTTAATTTTTCAAATTGTTCTTCCTTCAATAAAGGTTCTTTTCCTCTCCGATGTTCTGCACTTTTTTTCTTGAGATTTTTAACTCCTTCTTCTCCTAATTCATTATATCTCTTGAGAATTTTAAAACTATATTGATAATCTAACCCCACAGCTACTGCCGCATTTTTGATTGTCCATCCTAAGGATATTTTCCACAATAAGTGCCATCTTCTTGTTTCCACTGAGTCTTGACTGCTTCTATATCTATCCTTCAGTTCTTCTGAACTTAGATGTTCGGCTAAGTAAGCTTTCTTAGGCATTTTATCTCCTCGTCTTTACTCGTTTTATTATAACAGGATTTAGTATAATGCACGAGCGCAATGCACACAACTTCCCCTTAGACTTAGCTAGTGGTGAACAGGCTTCTGTGGCTCTGATTGCTCCCGCTATCAATGGTTAATACCAAATCCGTTTTTAATAAGTACCTAAGCAAAATTAATTACACATCCAAGCCGTCACCCGTCAGCCAAAAGCTTTTTGCTGTGACCAGTAAACAGTGAACTAAAAATTCAAATCTGATCCCTGATAGCTGTCCCGGAGTCCCCGTCTCCTGACGACCGTCTCCTGTCTCCGTTCGGACCTCGGCGTGAGCTTTTGTCGAACGCAAAAGCTCACGGCCGAAGCCTGTCTCCTGTCTCGACTGGGAAATTAATTTTGCACGACTACTTATCTTAGATTTTAGTATAAATGCTCGAATCTTTCTGGCCATCTCCCCCCGCAACACCAGGGAAGTGGTCTTCCCTGTCCGGGTAATTTTTTTCTCCCCAATACTAAACGGATTGGTGTTACAAGTGTAGTATAAGAAAGATACCTTTAACAAGCACAACCTAGAAACGGTTTTAGGGTTACTGAGTTTAGAAGTATTAGGAATAGGTGCAGCCTTAAACTGAAAACTGTAACCCCTAAATTATCATCTGCAAAAGTTCCCTGACTTCGTTGTCCATTTAAAGTCAGGGATTAAGGGTTTGCTTGACCCAAATTCGGAATTGTTTTAATACTAAAGCGACCATTACTGGTAGATTTAAAAGCCTATTTCTCATTAATTTCTCATGATTTCCCTGGAGATATTTTAAGGAAGCAAATAAAGTGGGTGTTAAGTATTGAGTTAATTCTTCTACCATTTGAGGAATTGCCAAGGCGGGGGACTGACATTGAGAGCGTAAGTCCAGATTCCTCTCTTTTTTCGGTCGTTGCTTAGAGTGCGTTTTCCCTGACTCACCTGACAGGGGGACAAGCAAGCTGAAAAGCTTATGTAGCATAAAATACAGACACAGACTCCCAAAAAAGATCAGTCATATTTACCATATATGACCTAAATAACGAAAATGATAAGTGAACTATACCAGAAAGTGTTAGAAAATGAACTGGGACGAGCC